>JAGOXN010000366.1 GCA_018059685.1 Steroidobacteraceae bacterium
TGGCGTGCGAATCCGTCGAGCCACGGACCCCACACGCCCCCATGCATTGCCCAGCCGTGCAACAGCACGACGTCCGCGCCCGATCCCGTGACCTCGACGTGCAGGCTCATTCGACCCGACCGGTCTGCGTCATGCGTGACAGTGCGTCGATCAGGTTGTCCACTTCGGCGGGCGTGTGAGTCGCCGCGAGCGTGATTCGCAGGCGCGACCCGCCCGCGGGAACCGTCGGCGGACGGATCGCCGGCACCCAGAAGCCCGCCTCGCGCAGCCTTGCGCTGGCCGCGAGCGCGGCCGATTCGCTGCCGAGCAGAACCGGCTGTATCGGTGTCTGCGACGGCAGCAGGTCGAGGCCGATCGCAGTCGCGCCGCGACGAAACCGTGCCACGTGCTCCTGCACCTGTCGTCGGCGCCAGGGCTCCTCGCGCATGACCTGCAGCGCCGCACGGGTCGCCGCCGCGACCGCCGGCGGCAGTGCGGTGGTGTAGACGTAGGTGCGGGCGCGCTGGATCAAGGTCTCCACCAGTTCTTCACAGCCTGCGACGAACGCGCCGAAGGTGCCGACCGCCTTGCCGAGCGTGCACATGAGCACGGGCAGGTCGTCCGGCGACAGGGCGGCTGCCTCAGTCGAGCCGCGCCCGTGGTCTCCGAGGACCCCGAAACCGTGCGCATCGTCGACGATGAACCACGCGCCGTGTTCCCGGCAGGCGGCCGCGAGTTCCGGGAGCGGCGCCACGTCGCCATCCATGCTGAAGACGCCGTCGGTCGCGACCAGTACGCGACCCGAGTCGATGCGCTCCAGGCGCCGCCGCAACGCCGACGAGTCCGCGTGCGCGTAGCGCCCGAACCTCGCGCCGCACGCGAGTCCGGCATCCAGCAGCGAGGCATGGTTCAGGCGGTCCTCGAGGACGTGATCGCCACGCCCGGCCAGCACCGCCGCGACCGCGAGGTTCGCCATGTAGCCGGTGGAGAAGAGGACCGCGCGCGGACGCCGCACGAACTCCGCGAGTTCCTCTTCCAGGGCATGGTGCTCGCAGGAGTGGCCGCTCACGAGATGCGAAGCGCCGCTGCCGACACCCCAGACACGGGCCGCGTCGACGAATGCCTCGACTACGCGCGGGTGATCCGCCAGGCCGAGGTAGTCGTTGCTGCAGAAGCCGACGAGTTCCCGGCCATCCACGCGCACGCGCGGCGTGCCTTGCACGCGTGACTCGACCACCTGCCGTGACCGGTGTCTCCGGGCCGCACGCAGCTCCGAAAGTCCGGCAGCGAGCTCCGCGTGAATCGGCCGCATCGCGGCCCGTTGCGTCACGGGACCGATGCCGGGACGTGGCCCTCCGGCTCGAGCCCCAGGCGCGCGAACAGTTCCTGGTCCTTTGAACGGCCCGGATTCGGTGTCGTGAGCAGCTTCTCGCCGTGGAAGATGGAGTTTGCGCCGGCGAGGAAGCACAGCGCCTGCACGGCGTCGCTCATGTCGGTGCGGCCCGCCGAGAGCCGCACGTAGGACCGCGGCATCAGCAGCCGCGCAGTCGCGATCGAGCGCACGAGTTCGAGCGGGTCGAGGGGCGGCAGGCCGGCGAGCGGCGTGCCCTCGACCTGCACGAGCTGGTTGATCGGCACGCTCTCCGGGTGCTGCGGCAGCGTCGCGAGTGTGTGCAGCAGCTGCGCGCGGTCGAGGTCGGATTCGCCCAGCCCCAGGATCCCGCCGCAGCAGACGCTGAGGCCCGCGTCGCGCACCGCCGTGAGTGTGTCGAGCCGGTCCTGGTAAGTACGCGTGGTGATGATCTCGCCGTAGAAGGCCTCGGACGTGTCGAGGTTGTGGTTGTAGTAGTCGAGCCCGGCGTCCTTGAGCTCGCGGGCCTGCTGCGGGGTCAGCATGCCGAGCGTGGCGCAGGTCTCGAGGCCGAGCGCGCTCACCCCGCGCACCATGTCCTTGATCTGCTCGAGCTGCTTCGCCTTCGGGGTCCGGTAAGCCGCGCCCATGCAGAAACGGGTCGCGCCGTTGCGCTGCGCAGACCGGGCGGCGTCGACCACCGCGGCCACGTCGAGCAGTTCTTCGGACGCGACGCCCGTGTCGTAGCGCACGCTCTGCGGACAGTAGGCGCAGTCCTCGGGGCAGGCGCCGGTCTTGATCGAGAGCAGGGTGCTCACCTGTACCCGGTTCGGGTCGAAGTACCTCCGGTGGACCCGCTGGGCATGGAACAGCAGGTCGTTGAACGGGAGCGCGAACAGTGCGCGCGCCTCGGCCAGCGACCAGTCGGTGCGTACCTCGCCCAGCCCGTCAAGGTCGATCTCGGTCATCGGGAATCCTGTGATTTGCGGTCGAAATGCGCGGTGACGCCGGCGGGTTGCTGGCCAAGACTCGCGGGGACAGTCGGCCGGGAGTATTCCGACGGGCGTGTTCGCCTGTCAACCAAACATGGCCATCGATGTTGACAGTGCGTTGCGTCGGCTCGAGGGCTTGCTGCTGCCGCCGCGCTGCGTCCTCTGCGGTCGGGCCGGGCAGCGGCCGTGCCTGGACCTCTGCCGCGACTGCGAGGGCGACCTGCCGTACATGCCGACGGCCTGTCTCCGCTGCGGTCAGCCGCAGGTGGCCACCGACATGGCCGGACTCACGTGCCCCGCCTGCCGCGTCGATCCACCCGGGTTCGATCGCTGCTACGCCCGGTTCGACTACCGTCCCCCGGTCGACTGGCTCGTGCATGGTCTCAAGTATCGCGGGGAACTGGCGCTCGGGCGGGTGCTCGGCGGCCTGCTGGGCTCGGCGCTGGTGCGCAATGGCCTGCATCTGGACGTCGACACGATCGTCCCGGTGCCTTTGCACCCGCGGCGTCATGCCGAGCGGGGCTTCAACCAGTCTGCCGAAGTCGCCCGCTGGGTCGGCCGCGTCGTGGGTCGGCCGTGCTCGGACCGCGCGGTGCTCCGCCGCCGGGATACGCCTGCACAGGTGGGTCTGCAGGCCGGACACCGCCGCGCCAATCTCATCGGGGCGTTCGAGTGCTCGGCGACCCTCGGTGGTGCGCGCATCGCCGTGGTCGATGACGTCGTTACGACCGGCAGCACGGCGGAGGCGATGGCGCACGCGCTGCGCAATGCCGGTGCAGTCTCGGTGGATGTCTGGAGCGTCGCGCGGGTGGTCCCGGAGCGCCTGCCGCGCGGCCTGCAAGCATCATGAGGCGGGCAATGTCCGCCCGTTTGCGCGGGGTCGCGGTCAGCCCTCGAACAGGTAGTGCAGCAACAGTCCCGC
>JAGOXN010000067.1 GCA_018059685.1 Steroidobacteraceae bacterium
TCGAGTCGCCGCACGGGTAGTCTACGAGATCGCCGCGTCCTGGCTGCGCGGCTGAGCGACCCCGCTTGGACCGCACCGGACCGGCCAAGTATCCTTGCGGGATGCACCTGAGACACTCGTTCGGCGAAGCCATGACGCGCGCCGCCCGGCCGCTTCGATCGGTACCGCCATGTGGTTCGGCCCTCCCGCCTGGCACGGCCGTGCGGATGGTTGCGCTCGTAGCCGCGGCGCTCCTGCTCTCCGGCTGCGGTCGGAAGGATGCCGCAACCCCGGAGTCCGCTGCGCCGGCTCCGACCGCGGCGGCAACGGGCGCGGCCCCGGCCACGACTGCAACCACCGCGCACCTGCCGCCCGGCATCGACTGGTTCGACGGTGACGTGGATGCGGCATTCGCGGCGGCGCGAGAATCCTCGCGACCGCTGTTCCTGTACTGGGGCGCCGAGTGGTGTCCGCCCTGCGGACAGATCAAGTCGACGATCTTCAACCGGCGCGAATTCCAGGAGCGCAGCCGGCTGTTCATCCCCGTGTACCTCGACGGCGACACGCCGAGCGCACAGAAGCAGGGTGAACGCTTCGGCATCATCGGCTATCCGACGATGATCCTGTTCCGCCCGGACGGCACCGAGGTCACGCGCCTGCCCGGCGGCGTCGACATCGAGCGTTACGCGAAGATCCTCGACGTGGCGCTTGCCGATGCCCGCCCGGTGAAGGAGATCCTCGCGACGGCCGCCCACGGTGGCGAGGTCGGGCCCGACGACTGGCGCCTGCTCGCGTATTACGCCTGGTCCGCCGACAATGGCCGCGCGCTCGCGAAGGCGCGCGAGATCGGCACGTTCAGGGCACTGAGTGAGCGCTGCCCCGTCGAACTGCAGGCCGACTGCGCGCGCCTGTATTTCGAGTACCTCGCGGCGGTGGCCGACGCGGGTGACGAGGCCGGGCCGTCGTTCACGGGCCTCGACCGCGCGGCGGCCCGCAAGCGCCTGCTCGAACTGCTCGCCCAGCCCGCCGTGGGTCGCGCCAACGTCGACAACCTGCTCTTTGGCGCCAAGGAGGTGGTTGGCCTGCTGTCCGATCCCGGCAGCGTCGAGCGCCGGCAACTGACGGACGCGTGGCGCGCAGCACTCGACCGGCTCGCGGCCGGGGACAGTGGCGTGAGCCTGTCGGGGCAGGAGCAGGTCTATATCGTCCGGGCCCGTGTGCTGCTTGCGCAGCTCGACGCACCCGACATGCCGTTGCCGCCGGCGCTACTCGATGAGGCACGACAGACGGTGGCGCGAGTGGATGCCGCAACCACGGATCCGTACGCGCGACAGGCGACGGTCAACGCCTCCGTGAACCTGTACTGGGAGGCCGGGCTGAACGACGACGCGAACCGACTGCTGGTCGCCGAGCTCGACAAGGCGAAGACGCCCTACTACTTCATGCTCGATCTCGCGGAGAGTGCGGAGAAAGCGGGACGCCAAGACGAAGCCGTGCGATGGCTCGCGAAGGCGTACGAGGGCGCCGAGGGACCGGCGACGCGCTTCCAGTGGGGCTACAGCTATCTCGTCGGCCTGATCGAGATGACACCCGGGGACGCTGCGGCCATCGAGCGCACGGGTCTCGCGGTGCTCGGCGAACTCGGCAGGACGCCGGACGCCTTCCACCAGCGCACGCGCATGCGGCTCGATCAGCTGAGCACGAAGCTGCTCGAATGGGGCGCCAGCGGGGATCACGCGAAAGTCATCGAGTCGCTGCGGCGCCGCACGGGCGAGATCTGCCGTGCCATGCCGGAGGGCGACGAGGGACGCGTCAACTGCGAGCGGTTCCTCGCTCCTGTCGCGACGACCACGCAGTCCGCGTGATCGGGGACTTCGCCGCGGTGCAGGGTGGAGGGACCGATATGACGATACGGGCCTTTTTCGCGACGTGCCTGCGCCTGGTCCTGGCGCCGGTTGCCCTGGGCGTCATGGTGGCTTCGCATTCATACGCGCAGGAACTGCAGGTCATCGAGTTGCGCCATCGTCTCGCCAACGACGTCATCCCGGTGATTCAACCGCTCGTCGAGCCGGGCGGCGTGCTCACCGGATCCGACCAATTCCTGTTCGTCCGCACGAGCCCGACCAACTTCGAGCAGGTCCGCCAGGCGGTGGCTGCGCTCGACCGTGCGCCTCGACAACTCCTCATCACGGTGGGCCAGGGCACGGTCAGGAACCTCGCCGAGGTCGACGTGCGCGGTTCCGCCACGATCGGCGACGGTGACGTGCAGGTGGGTGTCAATCGCCCGCCGGGATCGCAGAGCGGCGCCCAGGTCAGCGCACGTGGCAGCACGCAGCAGGCAAGCCTCGACAACGTGAGCAGCGTGCGTGCGCTCGAAGGCAGCGAGACGTTCGTTGCAGCCGGTCAATCCGTGCCCATGGAGTCCACCCAGGTCTGGCACGGGCCGCAGGGACCCGTCGTCCAGAGGTCCGTCGAGCATCGTGACGTGACGAGCGGCTTCTACGCCACGGCCCGCGTGAACGGCGACCGGGTGACGCTGGAGATCTCGCCGCGCCAGCAGCGGCTCGGCAATGCGGACCGTGGGACGGTGCAGGCGGCCGGCTCGACCTCGACGGTGAGTGCGCGACTCGGCGAGTGGTTCCAGCTCGGCGCGGTGCACGAGACGAGTTCCGGGTCGACGGGCGGTCTGCTCACCTGGGGTCGCGACTCGGGCAGCGCCGGCTACTCGACCTGGGTCAAGGTCGATGAGGTCCCGTGACGCCGCCCGGCGGACGGCGAATCTTCAGGCAATGGCCAGACTGCTCCCCTTCCTGATCTTCCTGGGCGTCGCGCTGTGGCTCGCGACGGCCAGCCAGCGACGAATGACCGCGCGCCGCGACCCGCGCGCCTTCCGTCCCCGCGCGCGTTTCCGGGAGTGGTTCGACCGCAAAGCCCCCGAGGCGGCCTTTCGCGTTCGACGACGTGATCTCGCGGGCCTGCGCGATGCGTACTCCGGCGCGGCGCTCGACCCGGCAAGTCCCCTCCTGCGCTGCACGCGCTGCCTCGCGTACTATCATGCCGACAGTGCGGCCGTGCTCGGCCGCGAGAACGGCGGGCGCTGCGGAGGTTGCGGCGGCGCGGACTTCCGTGCCGTCGAAGTGACGAGTGACTGACGTTCGGGGGTAGCCTCGATCTTGGAAGAGTCGCGACCCGACCGATACCTGCGCCACCAGCAGATCGAAGGCTTCGCCCAGGCCCGGGTGGCCGCGATGCGCGTGGTGGTGGTCGGTGCCGGCGCCGTCGGCAACGAGGTCGTCAAGAACCTCGCCTTGCTCGGCGTCGGTCACATTGCCGTCCACGACTTCGACCGCGTGGAGATCCACAATCTCACGCGCAGCATCTTCCTGCGCGAGTCCGACGTCGGCGCGCCCAAGGCCGAGGCGCTCGTGCGGCGCGCCGCGGAGGTCGATCCAAACGTCAGCCTGCGGGCGATCCCCGGGAATTTCTGGGACACCCTGAGCCTCGGACGGCTGCAGCGCAGCGACTGCGCAGTCGCGGCAGTCGACAACTACGAGGCGCGCGTGCGCTTGAACAAGTTGTGCCTGATCGCGGGTGTGGATCTCGTCAACGTGGCGGTGGACAGCCGCTGGGTGGCGGTCGAGGCGTTCCATTTCGGCGCGTCACGCGATCGAGCCTGCTACGAGTGTCACCTGCCGGACTCGGCATACGCGCGCATGGCCGAACGCTATTCCTGCGGCGGCCTGCGCCGGCGGGGCCTGTCCGGACGGCCGCTGCCCACGACGGCAATCACCGCGAGCATGGCGGGGGCGCTCGCCGCCTCGCGGGTCCTTCACATGGGCGGGACGGCCGCACACCGCGTGTTGCTCGACACGCAGACGGGAACGGGCGCGCGCGTCGAGCTCGGGCGACGCGCGGACTGCCCCGGTTGCGGATCGCTGTCCATCGCTCCGCGCATCGTGCGCACGCGCAATCGCTGGCGTGCCAGCGTTGCCGGTATTCCCGACGAGCACCCGAACACGGATCAGCTGATCGAATTGAGCGACGCGCTGATCACGGATTACAGCTGCACCGCCTGCGGTGCGCTCGAGACGGCAGCACAGTACCTCAACCCGCGCGCGGCGGACTTCGACGATACGATCGCCACCTGCCCGCGCTGCGCGGCGCCATCGGTGCGCATCGAGATCCGCGACACCTTCCTGCTCGGTGAACTCATGCAACGTTTCGGCGGATCGCCCGTGCCGGCCAGGTACGCCCTGACCGAGATCCACGGCCGCCCCGTCTGCTTCGACCTCGAGGAGGACATCCCGTGACCCACGACCTGAAACTCCACGTGCGCACCGCCGACCAGACGCGTCGCGCCGAACTCACCCTCGACCCCGGCAGCACCGGCGCGGACCTCATCCAGGCAGCGGTCGACAACTGGCAGCTGCCTGCCGACACCGACTACACGCTCGTCAACACGACGACGGGACGGGCCCTGACTCCGACAGAGAACCTGTCACGCAGCGTCCGCCCCGGCGACCTGCTCGAAGTGCAGCCGGTGCTGGTCGCCGGCTGAGCAGCGGCCCCGCGGTGACGAGTTCCACGCGGCTGCGCTCCGACACGGAGCGACTGCAGGCGCTCGCCGCGCGCTCGGGCGGCCGCATCGAGATCCTCGCGACACCGCTGGATCCGACCCGCACCGTCGTGATCGACCTGCACTACGCGACTGCGGGCTCTGCGCGCTACCCCGTCGAGCGATGCCCGCGGACCCGACTGCGGATCTCGCTGCCGGCGCGCTTTCCCTTCCAGCCGCCGCTCGCGTCGGTCGCCTCGCCGATCTGGCATCCCAACGTGTTCGAGTCGGGCACGATCTGCATCGGCAACCGCTGGCTGCCGAGCGAGGGCCTCGACCAGTTCGTCGAGCGGCTCGTGCGACTGCTCACGTTCGATCCGCTGCTGGTGAACGCGGTCGCTCCAGCAAATCACCCCGCCGCGGCCTGGTACGAGCGCACGCGGCGCCTGCATCCCGACGCATTCCCGTCGGATCGCGTCAGGTTGGAGCCCGAGCGCGTGTTGCGGGAATGCCCGTCCTGTCATCGCTCCCTGCGGCTGCCCCGCGAGCGGCGCGGCAGCGTCCGTTGCCCCGACTGCGGCGTGCGTTTCGAGGCGAGCACCTGATGCGCTGGGTGGAACAGGACCCTGAACTGCCGTTCCAGGCGGTCGACACACTTCCGGACCGCACGGGTATTCCCGCCTCGATCGCGACATCGAAGGCAGGCGACGATGCCGGACTGCTGGTGATCATCTCCGACCGGGTGCGCCAGACGGTGCTCGCGCACGTCGCCGGCGACCGCAACGAACGGGGTGGACTGCTGCTCGGCGAGGTGTTCACGACGGAAGGCAGCCGCGACCCTGCGCACAGCCGCGCCGTGGCGGTCACGTCGGCGATCGCTGCGGAGGCGTTCTCGAGCTCCGGCGTCTCCTTGCGCATGGAAAGCGACGTGTGGAACCGCGCCCGCAAGCGCCGTGCGGCGAACGAGCTGATCGTCGGCTGGTACCACAGCCATCCCGGGCTCGGGGCGTTCTTCAGCCACACCGATCGACGCACGCAAGCCGCGTTCTTCGCGCAGCCCTACAGCGTCGGCTGGGTGCTCGATCCCGACGACGGCAGCGAAGCGTTCTTCGTCGGACGAGACTCCCTGCCGCTCTCTGGTGTGCTCTATTGCGACGGGGTCGGCGCAGGCGCCGCGGGGACCAATGGGCCGGACACCTGGGGCGTCGCCTGAGGTACCGATTGAGGCACGGCCTGCGGCATCGCCTCGGGCATGGACTGAGGTACTGCCTGGGGTGCGACCGGGCCCTGCAGGCCGGGCGCGGGTTGCAGCGGCGGCTGCGGAACGAGCGCCGGTGGCGCGCCCACGACTTCCACGTGCTCGACGAAGTAATCCGTCTCGCCGAAGCAGTTCGTCGGCAGGCCACGATGCTCCGAGTACCGCAGGCGCACCTGCTTCCCGACCGCCGCGAACAGCTCCTCGACTACCTTCGGGTCGCGAACGCTGAAATTCCAGATCTGCGGTGCAACGCCGCCGACCACGTACATGGCGAGTTCGCCCTCGTGGGTCTTGCAGATCCAGCCGCGCTTCGCGAATTTCTGCAGGACGCCCGCGCGTTCGCCCTCCGAGTAGCTCCACCAGAGCAGGAACATCGTGTACAGCCCGATCAGGAGCAGCGCGCCGACCAGGCTCCCGAAGAAGTAGGACTTGAAGCTGCGGCGCGCCGGGCGGGGCGCCGGGGCAGGCGTGGGTGCGGGCGTGACGGGCGGAAGATTTGCGCTGGCCATGGCTGATCCTACCTCAAAGCTGTGACTCGATCGGGACGGCGCGCATGAGCGTCACCGACAGGCGTCGCCAGACGCTCGCATCGGGCTCGCGCTCGAGACGCCGCTCCTTGCCGTCGACGTGGTCGTACCAGACGAGGCCCTCGTCCGGCTCGACGACGACCTTGTAACTCAGCTCGGGCCCGATCGTGCGCTCGAACTGCGCGCGGAGCTGCCCGGCCAGCTCGGCGCTCTCGACCAGCACGCCCATTTCCGTGTTCAGGTTCGCCGATCGGGGGTCCAGGTTCATGGAACCGACATAGACCCAGCGCTGGTCGATGACCATGGCCTTGGTGTGCAGGCTCGCGCCCGAGGACCCCGTGACGCTGATCTTCTGCCGCGCCTCGGTACTGCCGGCCTTGCGCTTCATCTCGTAGAGCTCGACGCCGCCGCGCAGCAGCTCGCGGCGGTACCGGGCGTAACCGGTGTGCACGGCCGCGACGTCGGTGGCGGCGAGCGAGTTGGTCAGGACGGCGACGCGCATCCCCCGCTCCACGTCCGCGACCAGGCCCTCGGTACCGCCGGCCCGTGGCACGAAGTAAGGCGAGATGATCAACAGTTCCTGCTGCGCCTCGCCGGTGACCGCGACGAGCCGGTTGAGCACGCGCGAGGCATGAATCCCCCGCTCCTCCGTGCCGACCTTGCCGGGGTCGTCCGCGAGCAGCTCGATGCTTTCGACCCCGAGCGGCGGCGATTCCTGTGCCAGCAGCTGCGCCTGGTGCTCCGGATCGCGCAGCGCGGCGATGTACGGCGTCTCGCCGACCTGGGCCCGGTAGTCCCTGGCCGCCGCGATCAGGCGCTCGAGGTCCTCGGGCTTCGGCGGCTTGCCATCGAACCTCGAGACCGGTACCGCGTTCGGACTGTTCCAGTACTCGTCGAACGACGCACTCACCTCGCCCACGATCGGACCGGTCATCAGGACGTCGAGATCGCTGAAATTGGAGTGCGCAGCAGCGCCGAAGTACTCGTCGCCGATGTTACGGCCCCCGACGATCGCCACCCGGTTGTCGGCGATCCATGCCTTGTTGTGCATGCGGTGGTTGAGGCGGCTGCCGCGCAGCACATATTCGGAGATCTGGCCGAGCAGGCCCGAGCGGCTGTAGAACGGATTGAAGATCCGCACCTCGAGGTTCGGGTGCATGTCGGCGACGACGAAGATCTCGTGCTTGGCGCGCGCGTCCATGTCGTCGACCAGCACGCGCACGCGCACGCCCCGCTCCGCCGCCCGCATCAGCTCCGCGGCGAGGAGCTTGCCGGTGAGGTCGTCGTGCCAGATGTAGTACTGCACGTCGAGCGATCGCTCCGCCGCCGCGGCCGTCGCCGCGCGATACGTGAAGGCCATCGCGTTCTGCTCGACGAGACGCACCGTCGACACGCCGGGCGTGTCGCCGAGGCGCGTGAGGAGACCCGACTCGAGCCGCGGGGACGGCGCGGGCGGCAGCGCATAGGACGGCTCGATGCCCTCGAGCCGCGGCGCCGTCGCGCAGTGCGTGAGCAGCGGCAGCAGCGCGATCAGCGCGAACCGGGCGCGGCGCACGCCGTCGGCGCCTCGTCGGCGCAGGTCCGTCAGCGGCAGGGCCATCGCCGTTCGCATGGGGCCGGCATCCTACGTGGAATCAGGGCGCGGCACCGCGCAGCATGAATGCGTCGATACGCTCGAGCAGGTAGGCGTGGAACGGATTGCTGCGCTGTCGCGTCAGCATCCAGCCCGGCACGGTCAGCACGCCATTCTCGCCACGCAGCTCGAGGCGTCCGAGCTGCACGTGGTTCGAATTCTCGATCGGCACGTCGCCGTACAGCGGGTCGTCCGGCGGAAATGGCAGCGCCACGTGCGACAGCGAGAACACGGTGCGCGGCCAGGCTGCATCGAGCAGCCGCTCCTCGAAGCGGTCCGAGCCCGATGCCGCGCGCAGCTCCTTGACCTGCGGCGTGTCCGGGCTCGCATTGGTGATCACGGTCAGCGCATACGGCCGGTTCGGCGCCGTGCGCAGGCGCTGCGTGAGCGGTCCCGGGTCGCGGACGAGCAGCTGGCCGGCCGCAGTCAGCCGGTTCACGTCGAAGAGCACCAGTTCGTGTCCGGGCGGGGCGAGGTGCTCGAGCAGCGCGTCCACCGTGGCCTCTGCGCGCACGGTCGAGTCGACCGTCGAGATGAACGCGAGCAGGGGCGGGAATCCCCCGATCGCGCCGCCGTTCGCGCGCTGCCGCACGCCGCGCGCGACCCGGGTCGTGAGCCGATGCGTCTCACCGGCGGCATGCAGGCTGAACGACGAGTACTTGTAGGGGTCGATCTCCATTTCGATGAGCTGCCAGGCGGCGCGGCCGAAGCCAGGTACCGACGAGAGTCCCGTGCGGACGAGGCCCACGATGGCGAGCTTCGAAACCGCGATCGCCGGCGAGATCAGCACGAGACCCGCGGGACGGGTCAGCATCCTGTCGTCGATTGCGTCAAGCGCGTAGTCGACCGCGAGCGCGGCGCCATTCGAGTAGCCGACGAGGTAGATGGGACGGTGCTCGCCCATGCGCTCGCGGAGATCGCGCATCGCGAGTCGCACGGCGGCCTGCATGTCCTCGACCTCGAAGGTCCTGAGGCCCGACGGTGCCGTGCCGTGGCCGGGCAGGCGCAGTCCCACGACCAGATAGCCGCGCCCGGCGAGGTGCTCGCCGACGCTCCGCAGGCTGTACGGCGAGTCGGTCAGACCGTGCAGCAGGAGCACCGCGCCGGAGGCCTGCTCGGGGCCCAGCTCAAAGGTGCGATTCCAGTTGACCGGCCAGACAGCGGGATCGCTGCGGCTGCCGGCGTGGAAGCGATTGAAGGCCTCGTGGTGGGTCGGTTCCGCCCGATCGAGGATCTCGGTCTGGAGTTCGGCAAACAGGTGATCCTCGAGCTGCCGATACTCCGCGAGGCTCGTGATCCCGGGTGCCCGCTCCGCGGTGAACTCTTCCGTGAGGCGCACCTCGTGCCAGGGCTCCAGTTCCGGGCCGCTCTTGAGGAACCGCACGTAGAAAACGATTCCAACGATCGCGAGTCCGAGGAGGACACAGCCCGTCGCCCTGACCAGAAGACGCAATAGCTTCACTACCCTGGCTCCGATCGCGCTTTGCCCCGCAGCGGGCCGCCGGATCATAGTCCGAACGCCCCCCCTCTCGTAAAACCCGCATGGCCGGCCAGGGCGGCCGGGAGCAGCATCCGGGCTGCCCCTCACGGAAGACCGATCGTCATGTCGCGCCAACGCCTGCCGCAGATCCTCGCCTACATGACGCCGTTTCCGTACTCGATCGACGTGGATGCCCCGCTCTCCGAGGCGCATGCATTCCTGCGTCAGCGCCAGATCCGCCACCTCCCGGTGACCGAGCGCGGACAACTGGTCGGCGTCCTCACCGACCGGGACATCAAGCTCGCGCTCGGACCCGACCTCGGCTCGCCGCCCGAGCGGGAACTCGCCGTACGGGACGTCTTCCAGCCGGATTCCTACGTCGTGGATGCCGGAGCCGCGCTCGAGACGGTCGCGGCGACGATGGCCGAGCGGCACATCGGCTCCGCGCTCGTCACGCGCGACGGTCAGCTGGTGGGCATCTTCACGACGACCGACGCCTGCCGTGCGCTCGCGCGGGTGCTGCGTGAGCGGCATCCGGACCCCGGACCCGTCGAGGTGGCCTGATCGCATGACAGAGAACCAGCGCTGCGCGGAGCGGCTGCGCGAGGCCGCGGACCTGCTCGAAGCGCAGGGCGCCAATCCGTTCCGGGTGTCGGCGTACCGACGCGCAGCCGACACCGTGCGCGATCTGCGCGAGGATCTCGCAACTCTCATCGAGCGCGAGGGCCAGGCGGGACTCGAGGCCCTGCCCGGTATCGGCCGTGGCATCGCCTCGGCACTCGTCGAGATGGTTCGATCAGGCCGCTGGATGCAGCTCGAGCGATTGCGCGGCAGTTCGGACCCGGTGCAGCTCTTCACCGCCGTGCCCGGGCTCGGTCATCGGCTCGCCGAACGCATCCACGAGGAACTGCACCTCGACACGCTCGAGGGTCTCGAGCTCGCGGCGCACGACGGGCGGCTCGAGACTGTACCGGGCATTGGCCCAAGGCGCGCCGCCGCGATCCGCGCGAGCCTGCAGACGATGCTGTCGCGTGGACGCCCGCGCCGTACGGTGACCACGGGCGGCACGGCAGAGCGCCCCCACGGCCCGTCGGTAGGCATCCTGCTCGACGTGGACCGCGAGTACCGCGAGAAGGCGCTCGGCGGCAGGCTGCCGACCATCGCGCCCAAGCGCTTCAATCCCACGGGTGAGGCGTGGCTGCCGGTGCTGCACGCCGATCGCGACGGCTGGCATTTCACCGCGCTCCATTCGAACACGGCCCAGGCGCACCAGCTCAATC
>JAGOXN010000367.1 GCA_018059685.1 Steroidobacteraceae bacterium
GGTGCGCTGGCACTGGGTCCGCGGCCACGCGGGACACGCCGGCAACGAGGCCGCGGACGCGCTCGCCAACAAGGCGATCGACGAGATGGGTTAAGATGCGGGGCTCGCGCAGCACGAGCCCCGCGGCCTCATGGACGGCCTCATGGACTTCATCGACCTGAAGACGCAGTACCGGCGCATCAAGCCCTCGGTGGATGCCCGCATCGCGAAGGTGCTCGAACACGGCCAGTACATCCTGGGGCCCGAGGTCGCGGAGCTCGAGTCAGTGCTGGCCGCCTACGTCGGTACGAAGCACTGCATCGCGGCCTCGAGCGGCACGGACACGCTGCTAATGGCGCTCATGGCGCTCGGGGTCGGGCCTGGCGACGAGGTAATCACGGTCCCGTTCACGTTCATCGCGACGGGGGAAATGATCGCGCTCGCGGGCGCCACTCCCGTCTTCGTCGACATCGAGCCGCGAACCTACAACCTCGATCCGGACAGGCTCGAGGACGCGATCACGCCGCGCACGCGGGCCATCATGCCGGTCTCGCTGTACGGACAATGCGCGGACTTCGATGCCATCAATGCGATCGCGAGCCGCCACGGACTGCCCGTGATCGAGGACGGCGCGCAGAGCTTCGGCGCGACGTACAAGGGCCGCCGCTCCTGCGCACTCTCGACAATCGGCTCGACGTCCTTCTTCCCGTCGAAGCCGCTCGGTGCGTACGGCGACGGCGGAGCGGTCTTCACGGACGACGATGCACTCGCGAAGCTCATGCGCGAGATCCGCGTCCATGGCCAGGATCGCCGCTATCACCACCCGCGGCTCGGCCTGAACGGACGCCTCGATTCGCTGCAGGCCGCGGTCCTGCTCGCGAAGATGGAGATCTTCCCCGCGGAGGTCGAGGCGCGCATGCGCGTCGGCACGCGTTACGCGGAACTCATCGCCGAGGCCTTCGGGACGGGGCCGGGGAGGTTGCGCTCGCCGTACGTCGAACCGTTCAACACCAGCGTCTTTGCGCAATACACGGTCGAGGTCGACCGGCGGGAGACGGTGGAGGCACACCTCAAAGCCGCGGGCGTTCCGACCGCCGTCCACTATCCGCTGCCGCTGCACCTGCAGCCGGTGTTCGCGAAGCTTGGGCTGCGCGAGGGCAGCTTCCCCGTCTCGGAGGCGGCCGCGCGGCGGGTGATCAGCCTGCCCATGCATCCCTACCTGACCGACGAGCAGCAGCGGACGGTCGTGTCGGCGCTTAAGGCCGCCGTTTCCTGAGCGGCGGGCTCGCCGCCGGTCACGCCCCAGCTCCAGCGAACGATGCGACAGGTCGTCCTCGACACGGAAACCACCGGCCTCGAGCCCGAACTCGGGCACCGCATCATCGAGATCGGCTGCATCGAAGTCGTCAATCGCCGCCGCACGGGCAGGGTCTTCCAGCGCTACCTGTGTCCGGAGCGGGAGATCGATCCCGGTGCGCTGCAGGTGCACGGCCTGACCGCTGAGTTCCTGCGCGGCCAACCCAGGTTCGGCGACGTCGCCACGGAATGGCTCGAGTTCGTCGCCGGCGCCGAACTCGTCATCCACAACGCGCCGTTCGACGTCGCGTTCCTCGACGCAGAACTCGCGCGGGTCCCCGACGGCGGTCGCGTGAGCGATCACTGCCGCGTCCTCGACACGCTGCTGCTCGCGCGCCAGATGCACCCGGGACAGCGCAACGGCCTCGACGCGCTCTGCAAGCGCTATTCCGTGGACAATTCGCGGCGCGAACTGCACGGCGCACTGCTCGACGCGGAACTCCTGCTCGACGTGTACCTGGCCATGACCGGCGGCCAGGGCGCGCTCACGCTCGATGATCGCGAAGCGGCAGTGGTCGGTCCGAAGGCCGTGCGACGCGCGAAGCGGCCCCGAGGCGAGCTGCTGGTGCGGCGTGCCAGTGACGACGAGCTGGCGGCGCACGAGGAGCGCCTCCGTGCGCTCGACCAGGCGAGCGGCGGGCGCACCGCCTGGCGTTCGTTCGAGCCGGCGCCGTGACCCGCACGCTGGCGCAGGCTTTCGCCAGGGGATTCCTCGGCCAGGCGCCCGACTGGTACAAGCTGACCATCGTCCTGTTCCTGCTGGCAAACCCCGTCCTGTTGATCGCGGCGGGGCCCACGATGACTGGCTGGGTCCTGCTGCTGCAGTTCATCTTCACGCTCGCCATGGCGCTGCGCTGCTACCCGCTGCAGCCAGGTGGGCTGCTGGCGCTCGAGGCCGTGGCGATCGGACTCACGACGCCGGAGAGCGTGTACGAGGAGGTCGTCCAGGCGTTTCCGGTCATCCTGCTGCTGATCTTCATGGTCGCGGGTATCTACTTCCTGCGCGACCTGCTGCTCTACGTCTTCACGAGGCTGCTGCTCAGGGTGCGCACGTCGTCGACGCTGGCGCTGCTCTTCTGCGCAGCGGCCGCGGTGCTCTCCGCGTTCCTGGATGCGCTCACGGTCGTGGCCGTGGTCATCACGGTCGGTCTCGGGTTCTACGAGGTCTACCACCGGGTCGCCTCCGGCAAGCGTCACGACGTCGAGCACGATGCGAGCCACGACAGCGGCGTCCTCGCGCTCCACGCGGGAAACCTGGAGCAGTTCCGCGCGTTCCTCCGCGGCCTCATGATGCATGCGGCGGTGGGCACCGCGATCGGCGGTGTCACTACCCAGGTCGGCGAGCCGCAGAACCTGCTCATCGCGGAACAGGCCGGATGGACCTTCGGCCAGTTCTTCACGGAGGTGGCGCCGGTGTCGATGCCGGTGGCGGCCGCTGGTCTCGCCACCTGCTGGCTGCTCGACCGGCTGCGCGTCTTCGGCTACGGTGCGCAGCTGCCCGAGGCCGTGCGCGCGGTGCTGCGCGACTACAGCAGCGAACTCGCCTCGCGCGCCACCATGCGCGAGCGCCAGGTGCTGATCGTGCAGGCAATGGTTGCGCTGGTGCTCGTGCTGGGCCTCGCCTTCCACGTGGCGGCGGTTGGATTGATCGGCCTCCTGGTGATCGTGCTCGCGACCAGCTTTACCGGCATCGTGGAGGAGCACCGGCTCGGCAAGGCCTTCGAATCGGCGCTGCCCTTCACGGCGCTGCTGGTCGTGTTCTTCGCCATCGTCGCCGTCATCCACGACCAGCACCTGTTCGAGCCGGTGATCCGCTGGGTCCTGGGTCTCGAGGGGCGGGTCCAGGCCGCGATGCTCTATCTCGCGACGGGCCTGCTCTCGATGATCAGCGACAACGTGTTCGTCGC
>JAGOXN010000368.1 GCA_018059685.1 Steroidobacteraceae bacterium
CTCTCGATCCGCCGTTCCCTCTCGCTGTCCTACAGCCGCTTCCGCGACTTCGAACGCACGATGCGGCTCAACTATTTCGCCAACGTGCGCCTCACGATGAATCTGCTGCCGTCGATGTCGGCCCGCAAGGACGGGCAGGTGATCAACGTGTCCTCGATCGGCGTGCTCACGAATGCGCCGCGCTTCGCCGCCTATGTCGCGTCCAAGGCGGCGCTGGAGTCGTTCACGCGCTGCGCGGCGGCGGAATACCACGACGAGGGCGTGCATTTCACCATCATCAACATGCCGCTCGTCCGCACGCCGATGATCGCGCCCACCCGGATCTATGACGACATGCCGACGATCATTTCCGCGGACGAGGCGGCGGACATGATCGCGGACGCGATCATCCGCCGGCCGCAGCGCATCGCGACACGCCTCGGCGTGATGGCCGAGATCATGCATCTCGTGATGCCGAAGATGTCGGAGGTGGTGATGAATTCCGCCTTCCGCATGTTCCCGGACTCGGCGGCCGCGCAGGGCAAGCGCGACGACGAGGTGCAGCGGCCCGCGACCCGCGAGGCGATGATCTTCGCCTCGCTGATGCGAGGCATCCACTGGTAGACGGGACGCGCTGCAACCCGGGGCGGCCGGCCCGAAGTACGCACCGCTTACACGCGGGTCGGGCCCGCGGGCCGATCGAAGTCAAGCGCGATATCGGCTGCAAGTCGCGGGAGCGCGCGCTGTCGCCGCGGGCCTGCGCCGTGCGACCCTCCCCACGGGTCGGACCCGACCCGCGCGGCAGGATGCCGCGTCACCGCAGCTCACGGAAGAGGTACATGGACGTGAAAGCACTACTCGTCGTGGCGGTGCCCGTGCTGCTCGCAGCCTGGGCCGCGATCATTCACGGCCGGAGGCGCGAGGCGCGCCGCGCCGCCGAACTCATGGCGCGGGTGCGGGCCCGCCGGCGCAGCACGCCGGTCGCATCGGCCAACGTGCAGGGCCTCGGTGCGAAACGCAATTTCATCACCTTCGAGGAGATGGAGAGAAAATAGGGGACATTCCGGTTTTCCCCGGTACGATCGGAACCCATGCGCGAGGAAACGCTGCGGACCATCCTGCTCGAGAAGGCGGTCGAGGAGGTCGATCCCGACGGACGGTGGATCGCGCTGGCGGACCGTGAAGCGGCCACCCGGGAGGCCCGACGCGCGGTCGAGCGCGCACCAGGCGCCGCGGCGCGGCAATCGACCGCATGGGTCGAGGCGGCGCTGGCCGAGCGCGCGCGACGGCTCATGGAACCGCTCATGCGGAACCAGCCGGCGCTCGCGCCGCTCGCCGCGCCGCTCGGTGTGCCGTGGTGGGCGAGCGCAGCCGTGAGCGGGGTCGCCTTCGCGAGCGGCTTCGGGCTCGCGGCCCTGGACGGGTCGCGTCGCATCGACATCCTGGCCCTGCCGATCCTCGGAGTGGTCGGGTGGAACCTGCTCGTGTACCTGTGGCTCGCCGTCGCCTGGTATGGGCGGACGCTCCGCGGTGGCGCGGAGCGGCGCTCCGCCGGGGGGTCGTGGCTCGGCCGGTTCGCAGGCAGTCGGATTGCGCAGCTCACGACGAGCACGGCCGATCTCCCGCCGCCGCTCGACGCAGCGGCCGGGCGATTCATGTCCGGCCTGGGCGAGGCGTTCGCGCCGCTCGCCGCGCGCCACCTGCGCCGCACGCTGCACGTCGCGGCGGCCGGTGTCGCACTCGGCCTGCTCGCGGGCCTCTACCTGCGCGGCATCGTGCTGCGGTACGAGGCCGGGTGGGAAAGCACCTTTCTCGGTGCGCGACAGGTGCTCGGGCTCCTGGCCGTGCTCTATGGACCGGTCGCCGCCTGGGCGAGCATTGGCATTCCGCGGACGGTCGAAGCCGTCGCGGCGCTGCGCTGGACCGACGCGGGCGGTGGCGATGCCGCGCCCTGGATCCACCTGATCGCGCTGTGCCTCGCCCTGTACGTCATCCTGCCGCGCCTCGTGCTCGCGGCGATCGACTCGATTGCCGCGCGACGGATCAGGCATGCCGTCGCACTGCCGGCCTCGCTCGCGGTCTTCGGCGAGTCGCTCTACGGGGACAGCGCGCATCCGCGCCAGCCTGCGCCGTCGACCGTATTGAACCTGAGCCTCATTTCACACACCAACGCCGGCAAGACCACGCTTGCCCGCACGCTGCTGCGGCGCGACGTGGGCGAGGTGCGCGATGCACCCCATGTGACGACGACCACGACGGAGTACGAGCTGGTCGCGACGCCCGAGGGCGACGTGCTCCAGCTGTGGGACACGCCGGGATTCAACGGGACCGAGCGCCTGGCCGGACGCCTGCACCAGAGCACCCATCCGATCGGCTGGCTGCTCGCACAGGTGTGGGACCGGTTCACCGATCGCGACTTCTTCCTGAGCCAGCAGGCGGTGCGCAACGTGCGCGACCACACCGACGTCGTGCTCTACGTCGTCGATGCGGGCGACGAACCGGGATCGGTCGTCTACCTCGAGCCCGAGATGAGCATCCTCGGCTGGATCGGCCGGCCGGTGCTCGTGCTTCTGAACCAGGTCAAGGCCCCGGGCAATCCGGACGTGGAACTGGCGCGGCTGCGCGAGTGGCGCGCGGAGATCGCGCGGTTCGCATGTGTCCGCGACGTGCTCGAGTTCGACGCCTTCGCCCGCTGCTGGGTGCAGGAGCATACGCTGCTCGAGAAGATCGCGGTGCTCCTGCCGCCTGCGACACAACCCGCCTTCGACCGTCTGGCGCTGCGCTGGCGCGCAAGGAATTCCGAAGTCTTCGAGCGCTCGCTGCAGGTGCTCGCGCACCAGCTCGCCGTCACGGCGACGGACGTCGCGGTGATCGGCGGCCGCAGCTTCGGCGCGACGGCGCGCGCGTGGTTCGGTGGCGAGGAGCGCGGCGATGCGGCGGCGGATCGCGCGGCCGTCGAGCTCGCGACGCGGCTCGACGGCGAGGTGCGGCAGGCCACGGACGAGCTGATCCGGCTGCATGGCCTCTCGGGACGCGCCGCGGCGGAGGTCCTCGCGCGCATGGGTCAGGAGCTCACGGTCAGCAAGGCGGCCGACGTCGCCAAGGTGAGCGTTCTGGGTGGCGCGGTCACCGGCGCGCTGGGCGGACTGGCCGCCGATCTCGCCGCGGGCGGCCTCACCTTCGGCGCCGGCGCATTGATCGGTGGCTTGCTCGGGGTGGCCGGGGCCCGGACCGCGGCGAAGGCCTACAA
>JAGOXN010000068.1 GCA_018059685.1 Steroidobacteraceae bacterium
TCTGGTTCCGCGCCGACGAGGCGGGCGTCTTCCGCGGCCAGTGTGCCGAGCTGTGCGGCCGCGACCACGGCTTCATGCCGGTCGTCGTGGAGGTCAAGCCCCAGGCCGAGTTCGACGCGTGGCTGGCCGAGCAGGAGGCCGCGCGCCAGGCGGCGCAGGCACCGGCCACGAAGACCGCCTCGAGCGCCCCAAGTGACGTCCAGGACGCGGCCCTGCGGGTCGCCCGAGCGGAGTAGCCCCGAATGAGCGCAACGCAGATCCACGGCCACGCGGCAGACCTCGCCCACCACGACGAGCACGGGCCGGGACGGGGAATCGCCCGCTGGCTCACGACGACGAACCACAAGGACATCGGCACGATGTACCTGGTGTTCAGTCTCCTGATGTTCCTGCTCGGCGGCTCGATGGCGCTCATCGTCCGGGCCGAGCTCTTCATGCCCGGCATGCAGCTCGTCGACCCGCAGTTCTTCAACACCATGACGACCGTGCACGCGCTCGTGATGGTGTTCGGTGCCGTGATGCCGGCCACGGTCGGCCTCGCGAACTGGATGATCCCGATGCAGATCGGCGCGCCCGACATGGCGCTGCCGCGCATGAACAACTTCAGCTTCTGGCTGCTGGTCGCGGCCTTCTCGCTGCTGATCCTCTCGCTTTTCATGCCGGGCGGCGGTCCCGCGGCCGGCTGGACGCTCTACCCGCCGCTGGTGCTGCAGACGGGCGACTCCTTCCCGCTCGCGATCTTCGCGATCCACCTCGCGGGCGCCTCCTCGATCATGGGGTCGATCAACATCATCGTCACCATCATGAACCTGCGCGCGCCGGGCATGACGCTGCTCAAGATGCCGATGTTCACGTGGACCTGGCTCATCACGGCCTATCTGCTGATCGCCGTGATGCCGGTGTTCGCCGGCGCGGTGACGATGCTGCTCACCGACCACTTCTTCCACACGACCTTCTTCTCGGCGTCGGGCGGCGGCGACCCGGTGCTCTACCAGCACGTCTTCTGGTTCTTCGGGCACCCCGAGGTCTACATCATGATCCTGCCGGCGTTCGGGATCGTCTCGGAGATCATCCCGACGTTCTCGCGGAAGCCGCTGTTCGGCTACGAATCCATGGTGTACGCGACGGCCTCGATCGCGTTCCTCTCCTTCATCGTCTGGGCCCACCACATGTTCACGGTCGGCATGCCGCTCGCGGGGCAGATGTTCTTCATGCTCGCCACGATGCTGATCGCCGTGCCGACCGGCGTGAAGGTGTTCAACTGGACCGCGACGATGTGGAAGGGGTCGATCAGCTTCGAGCCGCCGATGCTCTTCGCGCTCGCCTTCCTGTTCCTGTTCACGATCGGCGGATTCTCCGGCCTCATGATGGCCATCGCGCCGGTGGACTTCCAGTACCACGACACGTACTTCATCGTTGCGCATTTCCACTACGTGCTCGTACCGGGCGCGGTGTTCGCCATCATGGCCGCGGTGTACTACTGGCTGCCGAAGTGGACCGGCCACATGTACGACATGAAGCTCGCGACGGTGCACTTCTGGCTGTCGGCAATCTTCGTCAACGTGCTGTTCTTCCCGCAGCACTTCCTCGGGCTTGCCGGCATGCCACGCCGCATCCCGGACTACTCGACGCAGTTCGCCGACTGGAACATGGTGTCCTCGATCGGCGGGTTCGGCTTCGGCCTCTCGCAGCTGCTGTTCGCGTACGTGATCTGGAAATGCGTCAGGGGCGGGGCGAAGGCCACCGCCGAGGTCTGGAATGACGCGAAGGTGCACGGCCTCGAGTGGACGCTGCCGTCGCCCGCTCCCTACCACTCGTTCCCGGAGGCACCGGTCGTCAAGTGAACGATCGTCCCGCGAATACCGGCCCGAGCGAACAGCAGCGTCGCCGCATCCGGCGCACGACGGTGCTGCTCGTGCTGGTCGCGGTCGGGATCTACGTGGCGTTCATCGCGTCCGGGATCATGAAGGCGCAACCCTGAGGCCATGGCACGCGACACCGGGGGACACGCTTCGCTCACCCGCCGGCTGCTGCTCATGGCGGCGGGCAGTTTCGCGTTTGGCTTCGCGCTCGTACCGCTCTACGACGTGATGTGCGAGGCGGCCGGCATGCGGGTCAATGCCGCTCCGTCGCGGGCCGTCGAGTCGGCGGAGGCCACGGGGCGCGAGGTGGCGGTCGAGTTCGTGTCGATCGTCGCGCCCGGCGGCGAGTGGGAGCTCACGCCGCTCGCGAACGAGACCGTAGTGCGGCCCGGCCGCCTGGCGGAGGCGCGCTTCCGCATCCGCAGCCACGGATCCGTCGCGGTCACGGGACAGGCGGTGCCGAGCGTCGCCCCGACCTATGCCGCGAAGTACCTGCAGAAGACCGAGTGCTTCTGTTTCACGCCGCAGTCCTTCGCCGCAGGCGAGGCGCGGGAATTCGTCGTGCGATTCATCGTCGACCCCGACCTGCCCGTGCAGGTGGATCGGCTGACGCTCGCCTATTCGATGTACACGCTGCCGGAGCAGAAGCTGGCGGCTCGCTGAGGGAGTATCCATGGCCCAGGTCCACACCGCACACGCTGCCGACAAGTACTACATCCCACACGGCAGCAAGTGGCCGATCGTCGGCTCGGTGGCGCTGTTCATCACGATGGGCGGCGCCGCCGCGCTGCTGAACGGCGCGTCCGTCGGCCCGTGGGTGCTGTACGCCGGCCTGGCGGTCCTCGCCTACATGTTCTTCGGCTGGTTCGGCACCGTGATCGGCGAGAGCGAGGGCGGCCTGTACAACACCGGGGTCGACCGCTCGTTCCGCATGGGAATGATGTGGTTCATCTTCTCCGAGGTGATGTTCTTCGCCGCATTCTTCGGCGCGTTGTTCTACGCGCGCCAGCTGTCCGTGCCGTGGCTCGGTGGCGAGGGGTCCGGATTCGTCACGAACCAGTTCCTGTGGCAAGGGTTCGAGGGCACCTGGCCCACCAACGGGCCAGCCAACGTGGGCGGCCGCTTCGAGATCATCCCTGCGTTCGGCCTGCCGGCGCTCAACACGGCGATCCTGCTCACCTCGGGTGTCACGATCACCATCGCGCACCACGCGCTCAAGGCAGGCAACCGCGGGGTGCTCAAGCTGTTCCTCGCGCTCACCTTCATCCTGGGCTTCCTGTTCGTAGGGCTCCAGGCGAGCGAGTACGCGCATGCCTACCACGAACTCAACCTGTCGCTCGGGTCGGGGATCTACGGCTCGACGTTCTTCATGCTCACCGGATTCCACGGCCTGCACGTCACCATCGGCGCGATCATGCTGACGGTCATCTGGCTGCGGGTCATGAAGGGTCACTTCACCCCCACGCACCATTTCGCCTTCGAAGGCGTCGCGTGGTACTGGCACTTCGTCGACGTGGTGTGGCTCGGGCTCTTCGTGTTCGTCTACTGGCTGTGAGCCTGTGCGGCGCGGGCGGACCGGCGACGGCCCCGCATTGGTGAGGGCAGCCGCCGCCCGGCGGCCGAGGCTCAGCGCTCGACTCCGTGCGGCGTGATGAGGCCGGCCTTCCAGGCAACGAACAGCAGGATGAAGAGCAGTACCGAGAGCGCGACGCGCAGCGTGAGCGCGTTCACCATGCGCTTCGACTGGCTGCCGTCCTTCACCAGGTAGAAGAGCCCGGTTGCGAGGCTGGCGACGATCGCCGCCAGTAACGCCACGATGAGGAACCTGATCATGCCGTTCCGTGGACACTGACGTGGGCAGTTGCGGCAAGTATAGATGAGCCTCCGAGTCGGCAACCGGGCATTCTCGCCGTCCTGCGCCGCGCTGTTCGCAACCTGCGTGGCGGTCGCGGCGTTCGTCTCGGTCGGCCAGTGGCAGGTCGGCCGCGCACGCGAGAAGCAGGCGTTGATTGCCGGCTTCATCGCGGGCAATCGCTCGTCGGTGGACGCAACCGGGATGCGCTTCGACGAACTTGCGCGCTACCAGCACGTCTCGCTTCGCGGTCGCTATGACCCCACGCGCCAGATCCTGCTCGACAACATGCCTTCGACGAGGACGGGCAGGGCAGGGTTTCGCGTCCTGACACCCCTCGAGCGGTCGGACGGCCGGGGCTGGGTGCTCGTGGACCGGGGCTGGACCGCCCTCGGCGCATCGCGCGCCGACCTGCCCGACGTGACGGTTGGCAACGAGGAGCGAACCGTGAGCGGACGGCTCGACCGGCTGCCGGTCCCCGGGCTGCGCCTCGGTCCTGCGGCCGGCACGGATGCTACGACCTGGCCGCGCGTGCTCAACTTTCCCACGGTCGAGGACGTCGAGGCAGCGCTCGGGATCACCGTTGAGTCACGCATCATCCTGCTGGATCCAGGCCGTCCGGACGGGTTCGAACGCGACTGGCGCCCCGCACTCGGCTTCGGACCCGAGCGGCATCTCGGTTACGCCATCACCTGGTTCGCCCTGGCGCTGGTCGCGGTGGTGATCTTCGTCGCGACCAGCCTGCGCCCGGTCGCCATAGTACCGGGGTCAGACCGAGCGTGAACGACGCAGCCGCCGTGAAACGGGGACGCCGCCAGCTGCTCGCGCTGGCCGCGTTATTCTTCGTGCCCCTCGGGGTCGCGTTCTTCCTGTACTACGGTCCGACGGGCTGGCGGCCTGGCGGTGACACTCACCTCGGTGACCTGCTCGATCCCGCGCGGCCACTGCCTGCCCTCGCCCTGCCGCAGCCCGACGGTTCCGTCACGAGTCCCGAGTGGCTGCGAGGAAAGTGGACGCTGCTCTATGTGGGCGACGGCCAGTGCGACGACCGCTGCCGCGCGGCGCTGTACCTCACCCGGCAGACACGCATCGCCCTCAACAAGGACATCGACCGCGTGCAGCGGGTGTTCCTCGTGACGGGTGGCTGCTGCGACCGCGCGTACCTCGCCGGGGAGCACCCCGATCTCGTCGTCGCGCTCGTCGATACCGGGGCGGCGGCAGTACTGCTCGGGCCCTTTCCCGCCTACGACGGCGTGCCGGTCGCGTCCGCAGGCCGGATCTATCTCGTGGACCCGCTCGGCAACCTGCTCATGAGCTATTCGGATGCAGCCCCCGACAAGGCGCTGCTCACGGACCTGAAGAAACTGCTTGGCCTCTCGCACATCGGTTGAGGATTCTCATATGCGTACGACCCTGTTCCGCCGTCTCTGCCTGCTCGGAACCCTCATCGCACTGTGCGTCGTGGTACTCGGCGCATGGGTGCGCTTGAGTGATGCGGGGCTCGGCTGTCCGGACTGGCCCGGCTGCTACGGCCACCTCACGGTCGGCCAGGCCGTGGAGAACGCCGATCACGCCAACGCCGCCTTTCCCGAGCGGCCGCTCGAAGCCGAGAAGGCGCTGAAGGAGATGATCCACCGCTACCTCGCCTCCGGACTCGGACTGCTGATCATCGCCATCGCGGTCGTCGCGTGGAAGAACCGCGCCGACCCGGCCCAGCCGCAGCGACTGCCTGGATTCCTGGTGTTGCTCGTCGTGTTCCAGGGACTGCTCGGCATGTGGACCGTGACGCTGCTCCTCAAGCCCGCGATCGTGGCGGCGCACCTGGCCGGCGGCCTCACGACCATGGCGCTGCTGTGGTGGATGGCGCTCAAGGTCGACCGCACGACCCGCCCCACGGCCGAAGGCGGCCTGCGCACGCTCGCGCTCCTCGGTCTCCTCGTGCTCGCCGTACAGATCCTGCTCGGCGGCTGGGTGAGCAGCAATTACTCGGCTCTCGCCTGCCCCGACTTCCCGACCTGCCAGAAGTCGTTCTGGCCCGCGATGGACTTCAAGGACGCGTTCGTACTCTGGCGCGGGCTCGGCATCGACTACGAGGGGGGCGTGCTCGATCACCCGGCCCGCGTGGCAATCCACTACACGCATCGACTGTGGGGCGTGCTCACGGCGATCGTGCTCGGCGTCCTGGCGTGGAAGGCCGTGCGCACGGGCCAGTCGCGGGCCGTGCGCAACGCAGGCATGGCGCTCGCTGCCGTGCTCGTCGCGCAGTGGATCCTCGGGCCCGTGATGGTGCTGCAGACGCTGCCGCTCGAGCTCGCCACCGCGCACAACGGCGTGGCGGCCCTGCTGCTGCTCTCGACCGTGGCGCTGATCCGGTTCCTGTGGGTGCCGAAAGGGCTGCGGTAGCCTGTATCCTGGGCGGGCATGGACGACCGCCCGCTCTATGACCGCTACGGATGGCAATCGAGCCTGGCGACATTCGCGCGATCCGAGGCTCGGGTCGTGCGGCTCCAGCTGCAGCAGTTCGTCACGGACGCATCGCCGGCGCAGGTGCGCGCCTGGGATCACGACATCCCGTGGCTGCAGCGCGAGTGCCGTGAGCTCGAGGTACGCGACACCTCGGCACGCGAGTACACGGCGATCCTGGAATACGAGCTGCCGCGCGATTCGCGACGGCCGGACGTCATCGTCCTCGAGCGCGGTTGCGTCGCGGTCCTCGAACTGAAGGGCACCCGGCACCCGACGCGCGCGGCACTCGACCAGGCGTTCGCCTATGCCCGGGACCTGCGTGCGTATCATGCTGCATGCGCAGGGCGCAGCGTGACCCCGGTGTTGCTCGTGCGCGGCGCTGGCGTCGAGGTTAACGAGCGCGACGGCGTCTTCGTGGTCGGGCCGGAGGGGCTGGATTCGCTGCTCGACCGGATCTCGAGCTCGGGTCAGCCAATCGTCAGCGCCGAAGAGTTCCTCGCGCCAGATGCGTACGCGCCGCTCCCGACGATCGTGCAGGCTGCGCGGGAACTGTTCCAGCGGCGTGAGCTGCCCATGATCAAGCGCGCACGGGCCGCGACCGACCCGGCTCTGCATTACATCTCGGCCATTGCCCGTGAAGCCGCTCGGACATGCAGCCGTCACCTCGTGCTGCTGAGCGGCGTGCCCGGCTCGGGCAAGACGCTGGTCGGGCTGCAGCTCGTTCACGCGCACTGGCTCGACGGGCTTGCCGTCCCGCGCGCGAATGGCCGCTTGATGCCGCCGGCCGTGTACCTGTCCGGGAACGGGCCGCTGGTGCAGGTCCTGCAGGACGCGCTCAAGGACGCCGGAGGCGGGGGCCGCACGTTCGTGCAGGGCATCAAGGATTACGTGCGCTCACACACCCGGCCCGGGCGACCGGTGCCACCCGAGCACTTGCTCGTATTCGACGAGGCGCAGCGGGCTCATGACGCAGAACGTGTCGCGCATGTGCATCAGGGCCCCGTTGGCCAGTCGGAGCCCGCGCACCTGATCGAATTCTGCGAGCGGATTCCACAGTGGTGCGTGCTCGTCGCGCTCATCGGCAGCGGACAGGCCATCCACGTCGGAGAGGAAGGCGGCATCCTGCTGTGGCACGATGCAGTGCAGCGATCCCGGCAGGCCGCGGCCTGGACGATCCACGGTGCGCCAGCGAACGCCGAGATGTTTCGCGGGCTCCCGGGCGAGACACGCTGGAACCCGGCGCTGAGCCTCGACACCGAAATTCGCTTTCACCTGACGCCGAAGGTGCACCAGTTCGTCGGCGGCTTGCTCGACGGGTGGCCTGCCGCGCAATTGCACGCGCTGGCCGACGAGCTTCACGATGGTGGTCATCGCTACCTCGTGACGCGCGATCTCGAAGCCGCCGGTGCCTACCTGCGCGAGCGCTACGCAGACGCGAAGTTTGCGCGCTATGGCCTCGTGGCGTCGTCGAAGGACAAGTGGCTGCCCGCGTTTGGCATCGACAATAGCTTCCAGACAACGAAGCAACTGCGGGTCGGGCCCTGGTACAACGCAGACCCCGCGGACCCGCAGTCCTGCTGTCGCCTCGCAACCGTGGCCACCGAGTTCTCATCGCAGGGCCTCGAACTCGACTGCGCCCTGGTCGCGTGGGGGTCGGACCTGCTGTGGGACGGAACCGGATGGTCGATCGAGTTCGCGGGCAGGAACCGTCCCCCGCTGAAGGACCCGCTGACTGTCAGGAAGAACGTCTATCGCGTCCTGATGACGCGCGGCCGTGACGGGACGGTCGTCTATGTCCCGGACGACCGTCGCCTGGATGCCACCTTTTCGAGACTGCAGTCAGCCGGGATGCGGGACCTTTAGGACAAGCGCTGCCGGGTTGCCCGGCCCATGACGCAATGTCCCGCCGTGGCAATCAGTCCCACACGCCTTCGAGGATCTCACCGTCTGGAGCGCGGACGGCCACGTTCGAGTCACAGTCCGGACACCAGTAGGTCAGCGCGTCTGCTTCGCAGTCGACGGACACCGGCTGATCCAGCGTTCCGTTCGCCAGGAAGTAGGCTGGCAGGCAGATCTCGATCTCCTTGCAACCGCAATCGCTGCAACGATAGACCTGCGCCTTCTTCGAGCTCGTCTTTGTCATGGCACTCACTCCGTTGTGCAAGGGATCCCGCGCGTCGCTTGCAGAGCATATGCCTCGAGGACGGCCTCGAGAATCTCCAGCGGTGGCTCGTCAGCCCGCGGTTTGATCGCTGAATCGACTATGCATCGAATCTGCGTAATCTCAGTACTAACAACTGAATAGAGTTAGACTATGCGATAATATTTGACAATCATCCATCGAGTGCAGTGCACCCGAAGGCACGCACCCGCCGAATCCTCGGCTGTCGACCCATTACAATTCGCGCCCCCATGACTCCCGTCGATTCACAAGTCGCCGTCCCGGTTTCCGCCTCGTGGCGGGACTACTACGAACTCGGCAAGCCGCGGGTCGTGGCGCTCATCGTCTTCACGGCGATCGTCGGCATGTTCCTCGCCACGCCTGGCCTGCCGCCGCTCGACGCCCTGGTCTTCGGGACGCTGGGCATCGGTCTCGCGGCTTCGAGCGCAGCCGCGATTAACCACGTGATCGACCGGCGCTACGACCGGACGATGGCGCGCACGCGCAACCGGCCGATCCCGACCGGCCACGTGAGCGCGGCTCGGGCGCTCGGCTACGCGGCGGCCCTCGGCATCCTCGCGATGCTGGTGCTCGGATACCTGGTGAACCCGCTGACGGCGGTCCTGACGTTCGCATCGCTCATCGGTTATGCGGTGCTCTACACCGTCTGGCTCAAGCACGTGACGCCGCAGAACATCGTCATCGGCGGCGCGGCGGGCGCGGCCCCGCCCGTGCTCGGCTGGACCGCGGTCACGGGCAGCGTCGACCCGCACGCGCTGCTGCTGTTCCTGATCATCTTCGCGTGGACGCCGCCGCACTTCTGGTCGCTTGCCATCGCGCGGCGCGAGGACTACGCGCGCGCGGGCATCCCGATGCTGCCGGTCGCCTACGGCGTCGATTTCACGCGCCTGCACATCCTGCTCTACACGATCCTGCTCCTGCTGGTGACGCTGCTGCCTTACCTCACCGGCATGAGCGGGCTCATCTACCTCCTTGCCGCGGTGACGCTCGGCTCGGTCTTCGTGCGCCACGCGGTACGCCTCCGTCGCACGGACGCGCCCGCGTTCCTGCCGATGCAGGTGTTCCGCTACTCGATCAACTACCTGATGCTGCTGTTCGCGGCGCTGCTCGTCGACCACTACCTGCTGCTGCGGCCGTGAGGCGTGCGGGGCTGCTCGCGGCCGGACTCGCGCCTCTGTTTGCAGCGGCCGCCGTCGAGTCCGAGGCTCCGGCCGCGGAACGCGGCAACGAGGTCGAGCGGTCGACCGTCTGCCCCGAAACCGAGGACGAGCAACGGGAAATGCTCGACCAGATCCGTCGCGGCGTCGAACGCAGCGTGTGCGCGACCGCCTGGCGGGTCGACAGCCTGTTCGGCAGCTCGGAGGAGGAGGAATTCAGCGGTGTCTATTCTTCCCACGGCCGCCTGCGCGTCGGCGTGGACTGGGACGAGCGCTCGGGCTTCGGCAACGAGTTCACGTTGCGCGCGCAGGTCCGCCTGCCGCTGGCGCAGCGGCGCGTGCGCGCGGTCTTCGGCCGTGACACCGACGAGGCGTTCATCGAGGGCGGCTCGCGCGAGTTCGAGGGCACGTCGGTCTTCGAGGACGAGGAAGACACGAGCTGGCTGCTGGGCTTCGGTTTCGACCCGCGGCGCGGCCGCAACAGCCGCTTGAGCCTCGGCGCCGGCGTGCGCCTGCGCTCGCCACCGGATCCCTTCGTGCAGGCGAGCTACTGGTACCACACGAACCTCACCGACGACCTGCTGCTGCGCGCGCGGCAGACGGTCTTCTGGGAGAACGAGGACGGTTTTGGCACGTCGGCGCGGGTCAACCTCGAGTGGCTCGCGGCGCAGAATCGTATGCTGCGCTGGGGCAACTACGCGCGGCTCGCCGAGGGCACGGACGGAGTCCGCTGGAATACGAACCTCACCCTCTACCAGGGCCTGTCGGAGTCGCGCGCGATCGCGCTGCGCGGGGCCGTACGGGGAGAAACCGGGCGCGACGTGAACCCGATCGAGTACAAGTTGCTCGCGATACACCGCCAGCGCTTCCTGCGCGAGTGGCTGTTCCTCGAGCTCCGCGGAGGCGGCGGCTGGATTCGTCGCGAGAAGGCGGAATCGCGCGAGTTCGTGCCTGAGGGCGCCATCGTGCTCGAGATGGTCTTCGGCCGCCATCCGATGCTCGTCGAAAACGAGCCGCCAGCGGAGGCTGGCTGAGCCGTGGCCCAGCGTCCGCAATTCGCCGCCCCGCTGCTGCTCGCGGTCTTCGTCGCGCTGATCCTCTACGCCTCGCTGTACCCGTTCGGTTTCGACCTGGACGGACCGTC
>JAGOXN010000369.1 GCA_018059685.1 Steroidobacteraceae bacterium
AATGGAACCCTCCATGACCAGTCCATCGACGCGTTCGCCGAACCTTCAGACCGAGCAGCTTCTCGAGGTGGCCCGGCAGGCGACCGGCCTGAGCGACTTCGGCCCGCCGGGTTTCCGGGTCGGCCTCGAACGACTGATCGAAGCGGTCAACAGATTGCAACTGACCGAACTGGGCGTGCAGCGCACACAGGCGTCGATCGTCGGCAGCCTGACTGCCCGTCTGCGCGTGTGGGACCATCGCCTCCGCCACCCCGAGGTCGCGGCTGAGGAAATCCGGTCGCCGGTCTTCGTGACCGGAGTGCCTCGTTCGGGCACCACGCTGCTGTTCGGCCTGCTGGCACAGGACGCGGATCACCGGGTGCCGATGCTCTGGGAAACCGCCGCCCCGTGCCCGCCCCCGGAGGAAGCTACCTACGACTCCGATCCCAGGATTGCGATGGTGACGAGCCACCTCCACACCATCGACGGCCTGAATCCGAAAGTGCTGGCCGTGCACCCGATCGCGGCACAGTTGCCACAGGAATGCATCGGAATTTTCGCGATGCATTTCATGAGCTACCTCTACTACTGCGGTCTGCCGATTCGCAGCTACAACGACTGGCTCGACGAACAGGACCAGACGGACACCTACCACTGGCACCGCATCGTCCTGCAGCACCTGCAGTCGCGTCATCGCAAGCCGCGCTGGGCATTGAAGGCACCGTCCCACATGGAGTTCATGGCGCCATTGTTCGCGACCTACCCGGACGCCCTGGTCATCAGCATGCACCGTTCGCCCGTGGAGGTCGTGACCAGCCACGCCAGCCTGCACTGGCACCTGTGGGAGCAGTCGCTGGGGCACGTCGACAGCCGGGCCGTCGGGCCGGAGGTGGCGGACATGCTCGAGCGCTGGCTGCGGCGCTTCGTGGACTGGCGCGAGCGCAACCCGGAGCGTGCGAGGCAGATCGTCGACGTCGTCTACGATGAACTGGTGGCCCGTCCCGTCGCGACCGTGCGCTCCATCTACGAGCGCTTCGGCCTCCAGGTGAGCCCGGCGTTCGAGGGACGGATGCTGGCGTTCCTCGAGGAGCACCGTCAGGACCGGCATGGCCGGCACCGCTATGAGCCTGCCGACTTCGGCCTCGCACCAGCCGCACTGGCCGGGCGATTCAGCTTCTACACCGACCGCTACGAGGTCATCGCGCGTCGCCGCTGACCACGCGTGCCGACGCCGTTACCAAAGGAGAACCTGGAACATGTTGCTCCGCCACCGCTACGCCGTCATGGTCGCCTGTCTGTGTACCGCCGCCGTCGCCGAATGCGCCGAGACCGGCTGGTCACGCGAGCAGCAACAGCACTTCGGCCAATCGGTGACCGACCTGTCGCGCTCGGTGGGCACGCTCGGTTACCTGTATGGCATGACATTCTTCGAGTTCGCGGTGGCCGAAGGGCGCCAGGTACGAGGCATCGCCAGGGACAACAGCGCGCCCCACGGCGTGTTCAGCTACTTCAATGGCGGCCGCCTGTCCGATCACACCACGACGTGGTTCGGCGTGCCCAATCCGGACGTCCTCTATTCCTCGGCATGGGTGTACCTCAAGGGGCATCCCTACGTCATCTACGTCCCGCCGATGGATGGCATCTGGTACAGCGTCCAGTTCGAGAACTACTACACGGTGAACGAGGGCTACCTAAGCAGCCGAACGATCGGCCATCGTGGCGGCTACTACCTCGTCACCTACGGCGACTGGAAGGAGCCGTTGCCGCCTGGCATCCAGGGTCACATCCGGCTCACGACGCCGACGACGTGGATCCTGACGCGCATCGAAGCCACCCATGACAACGAGCGTGAACGCCATCTCGACTACGAGCGCAAGTTCCGCCTGATCGATCTCGAAACATATCTGAAGGACCCAACCCGGGCGAAGGACCTGCCCCAGAAGCCACAGGAGAACGTCCCGCCGGTTCCCGAGGCCAGCTACGACATCCGGGAGACCATCGACTACTTCAGGATCGTGAATCACTACCTGCGGGAGATCGATGCACCGCCCGAGGACAAGGGCCTGCTGGCACTCTTCGACGCGGCTGGCTTCGGCCCGAACGTGGTCTTCGATGCGCAGAAGCTGCCCGCGCAGGCCCGCGCAGGGCTCGAGCAGTCCGTCCGCGACGGGTTCCGCCTGCTCGACACCATGCGCGCCCGTCCCATCGTGCCGATTGGCGGGGGCTGGAGCACGGCACCGCGACACATCGGAACGTTCGGCCAGGACTATGTGCTGCGCGCGCTGTGCGTCTTTGGCGGCCTGGGCGCGAACATCCCGGAGGAAGCGGTCTATCCCAATGCCTACAGCGATTCCGAGGGACGCCTGCTGAGCGGGGACCACGATTACTCGATCACGTTCGCGAAAGATCAGCTGCCACCGACGCTGGCCTTCTGGTCGATCACGCTGATGGACTCGACGACTCATTTCATGGTCGACAACCCGATTCACCGCAATCATATTGGCAGCAACACGAAAGGGCTGCGCTACGACGCCGATGGCTCGCTGACGATCTACGTGGCGGCGCAGGAACCGAGCGACCCTGTGCTGCGAGCGAACTGGCTGCCGTCGCTTCCCGGCATGGGTATACACCTCATGATGCGCATCTACGAGCCGACACAGGAAGTGCTCGACGGAAGGTATCGTCCGCCAGCCGTGGTGCGCGTCGCAGACGGTGTGGCGCAGTGACAGCGGGTGCGCAAATGCTGGCGGGGCGCATCGCCCTGGTCACCGGTGGTACGTCCGGCATCGGGGCCGCGACCGTAGCGGAGTTCCTGCAGCACGGGGCGCAGGTCGTGTTTTCAGGTACGCGAGCCGAGGGGGAGCGCCAGGCCGCAGAACTGTGCGAGCGGTTCGGGGCGGGAAAGGCGCGCTTTCACCGCGCCGACCTCTCAGAACCGGCGCAGGCGGCGGGGACGGTGGCTGCAACCCTGGCGGCATACGATCGGCTCGACGTCGTCTTCAACAATGCCGGCTGTGGCTGCTTCGGCGAAACGCCAGACCTCGCCGCGACTGACTGGGACAAGGTGATCGCCGTCGACCTGAGTTCCATATTCCACATCTGCAAGGCCGCGATCCCGGCCATGCGCCGGGAGCGCGGTGGCAGCATCGTCGACAACGCATCGGTCGCCGGCCTCGCCGCGGACTACGCTTTCTCGGCCTACGCAGCGGCCAAGGGCGGCGCCATCAACTACACCCGAGCGCTGGG
>JAGOXN010000005.1 GCA_018059685.1 Steroidobacteraceae bacterium
AGGACCAGGTGTGCCACCGGGTATACGAGCAGGATCCGGAGGACGCACAACGCGTTCGGCAGGTGGCGGAGTCTCATTGCAGGTAGCGGAAGTCCGCCACGGGCTGCGTCCCGTCGGCCGCGGCCGGGGCGGGCTGCAGGCGGCCCTCGAGTGCCGCGAAGCGTCGCAGAAGCTCGAGGTCCCCCCGCAATGTGAGTCCCAGCGTGACCGTGTCGCCCGCGAGTTCCTCGACCGCGACCGCGCGTACCATGCTCAGGGAGCCGAGATAGTTCATCAGGCCGGCATAGGATTCGACGTCGGCCACGCCGTTCACGCGCAGAGTCTGGCGCGTCACGCCACGTGTCGCGGGCGTTGCATAGCGGGTCGCCAGCGCGTCAGCCGCGAGGTCGATGCCCAGCGCGAGGCTGCCTCGCGCACGGGTCACCTCGCCGGCGTGGGCAAAAGTCCATTCGATCTGTTCGCCGGCTGCGGCACCGACCAGCACGGCGCCCGCGACACCGCCGAGTCGAGCGACATCGCCGTCCGCCAGCCGGACGCGGGCCTCGGCGGGATCGACGCCGGACTGAGGCCACGCGAGCGCCACGCCGCGTCCCTGTGCGGCCGCCTCGAGGGTCGGCCTGGCCGAGGTATCGGAGGCCGGCAAGACGACGAGCACGGTGGGTCGCTCCTGCGCCCACACCGGCAACCCGGCCTTCTGCAACAGATTCTCGATGGCTATCGGGTCGAAACCGACCCTGAGCATGCGATCGGAGGTCGTCGCATACTGCTGCACGTAACTCGCGGGCGCGGCCGCCGCGGACTTGACCATACCGTTCGAAGCCGCGTCGCGTCGCCCGGACGCCCGCACCGCAACGACTCGCAGCGCCTCGCCGAAGCCCGCGACCCGCTCGCTCTCGCCGGGACCCGGTGACGGCACGACCGCCTGGTAGACGGCGACGTCCGCGGTCGCCTGCCCGACCGCCGCCACGGCGAGCGCGAGCAAGCTGGCGAGCATTGGGGTCGGTCCGCCGCTGCCGACCGAGCGAGTGTGTCTGCGCATGAGTCCCGGAGAGTTCGGCGCCGCCGGCGTGCGTGTAAAATAGCACAGCCTCGACGCCAAGCCCCGGGGCGCACGCGCCCCGGGAGACTTCCATGGCCGAAACCCGTCCCATCACCTACCGCGACGCGGGCGTCGACATCGATGCGGGCGAGGACCTCGTGGAGCGCATCAAGCCCGCGGTCAGGCGCTCGATGCGCAGCGAGGTACTGGGCGGTCTCGGCGGGTTCGGGGCGCTCGTCGAGGTGCCGCTCGACCGGTTCCGCCAGCCGGTCATGGTCGCGGGAACGGACGGCGTCGGCACGAAACTGCGCCTGGCCATCGAGACGGGACAGCACGACACGATCGGCATCGATCTGGTCGCGATGTGCGCGAATGACGTCGTGGTGCAGGGTGCCGAGCCGCTCTTCTTCCTCGACTACTACGCGACGGGCCGGCTGCGGGTCGAGGTGGCGGCGCGCGTGGTCGAGGGAATCGTCGAGGGCTGCGTGCGGGCCGGTTGCGCACTGGTTGGCGGCGAAACGGCCGAGATGCCGGGCATGTACGCGGGCGATGACTACGACCTCGCGGGGTTCTGCGTCGGGCTCGTGGAAAAGGACCGGATCATCGATGGCAGCCGCACCCGGGCGGGCGACGTCATCATCGGACTGCCCTCGTCCGGCGCGCACTCGAACGGCTACTCGCTCGTGCGCAAGCTGCTGGCTTCGAGCGGCGCCGACGGGAATACCCTGCTCGACGGGCGCCTGCTGTACGAGCAGCTCCTCGCGCCGACGCGCATCTACGTGAAGCCGGTACTCGCGCTGCTCGCCGAGGTACCCGTGCACGGTATCGCCCACATCACCGGCGGCGGCCCGGCGGGCAACATTCCAAGGGTACTGCCGGCGGGCCTCGAAGCTGTCCTGGACGAACGTTCGTGGCCACGTCCGCCCGTCTTCGACTGGCTGCAAAGGACCGGCAACATCGAGCGCGACGAAATGCATCGCACCTTCAACTGCGGACTCGGCATGACCCTGTGCGTGCCTGCGGCGGAGGCGGACCGGGCCATCGCCGTGCTGCGCCGATCGGGCGAGCAGGCGATCCGGGTCGGCGAGGTGCAGAAGGGCGATCGCGGGGTCGTGATCGCGCGATGACGGCCACGGCAGGGCCGATGCCGGTCGTCGTGCTGATCTCCGGCCGGGGCAGCAACCTGCGCGCCATCGCCGCGCGGGCCAGCGCGGGTGAATTGCCGATCGAGATCCGCGCCGTGGTGAGCGACCGTGCCGATGCGGCCGGTCTCGCCTGGAGCCGCGACGCGGGACTGCATTGCGAGGTCCTGCCGCCCGCCGACTTCCACGACCGCGCCGCGTACGACGACGCACTCGCGACACTCGTGGCCAGGTTCCAGCCCGGCCTGGTCGTGCTCGCCGGTTTCATGCGCATCCTGGGTCCCGCATTCGTGGACCGTTACTCCGGACGCGCCATGAACATCCACCCCTCGCTGTTGCCGCGGCACCGCGGCCTGCATACGCACCGGCGCGCGCTCGCGGCCGGGGACACGGAGCACGGTGCCAGCGTTCATTTCGTCACGCGCGAACTCGACGGCGGCCCGGTGGTCCTACAGGCTCGGGTCCCGGTGCGGACCGACGACGACGAGGACCGTCTGGCGCAACGCGTGCTCGAGCAGGAACATCGCATCTATCCCATGGCGATCGAGTGGTTCGCGGCAGGACGCCTGCAGTGGCGCGAGGGCGCAGCGTGGCTCGACGGCCGGCGCCTGGATGCGCCGGTGGTGTTCCCGACATGAGGCGGCCGCATGCGCCCGGCAGGTGCGCGCGAGCCGGTCGCGTGCGCCTCGCCGTGGCATTCCTGGCGCTGGCAGGGGCGCACGGCACGGCCTTCGCCGACGCCCGCCCGGCGTCGGCCCCGGCCACGGGCCCGGCTCCCGTGTCGGCCACCGCTGCGACCGCCAGCTCGGCCCCCACACCGGCCCCCACGTCGGCCGCCACACCGGCCACCACCGGCATTGCACGGCCAAAGGTGTCGCTCGATCCGTACAAGGCTCGCTATCACGTGAGCTACCGCGGCCTGAGCGGCGGACAGATCGAGAGTTCGCTGCGACCCGGCACCGCCCCGGGCCTCTGGCTGTACGAGACGCGTGCGTACCCGAACCTGCTGGGACGGGTCGCGGTGAGTCCCGAGGCTCGCGAGCGCAGTTCGATGGAGATCTCCGGCGAGGGTCGCGTCCGGCCGCTCGCCTTCGACTTCGACGACGGCAGCGCGGAAGGCGGCAAGGACGTACACCTCGCGTTCGACTGGGCGGCCAACCGGGTGGAGGGCGAGGCCGCGGGCAAGCCGGTCGACCTCGTGGTCACGCCCGGCACGCAGGACACCGCTTCGGTGCAGGCCGCGATGCTGGTCGACCTGCTCGCGGGACGCGAGCCGGCCGGGTTCCGCATCCTCACCGGCAGCAAGTTGCGCGATTACCGCTACTGGCGCGAAGGCCCGGCGACTGTCGTCACGCCTTATGGCCGGTTCGATGCGGTCGTCTGGGCCAGCCAGCGCGACGGGTCCACGCGCGTCACGAAGGTCTTTCACGCACCGGCACTGGGCTACGTCCCCGTCCAGGCTATTCAGTACCGCAAGGGCCGGGTCGAAGTCCTGATGAAGCTGGTTGCGCTCGAGCGATAGACCGACTCTTCAGTCCACGTCGACCCGCCGCCGCGTCAGGCGGGTGGTCTTGATGCGCCACGGCCGGTCGATTCCCTGATGGGTCTCGTGATAGTGACCGGAGCCGACGATACGGGAGCGGACGCAGTCACCGTCGACCTCGCTGCGGATCGTGCATTTCCTAGGCTTTCGGCAGCGTCACGCCGGTCTGGCCCATGTACTTCCCGCCGCGATCCTTGTAGGAGACCTCGCAGACCTCGTCGGACTCGAAGAAGAGCATCTGCGCGACACCCTCGTTGGCGTAGATCTTCGCCGGCAGGGTCGTCGTGTTGGAGAACTCGAGCGTCACGTGGCCCTCCCATTCGGGCTCGAGTGGCGTGACGTTCACGATGATCCCGCAGCGTGCGTAGGTCGACTTGCCGAGGCAGACCGTGAGCACGTTGCGCGGGATGCGGAAGTACTCCACCGTGCGGGCCAGCGCAAAGGAGTTGGGCGGGATGATGCAGACGTCCCCGCCGAAATCGACGAACGAGCCACGGTCGAAGGCCTTCGGATCGACGATCGTGGAATTGATGTTCGTGAAGATCTTGAATTCCGCCGCGCAACGCACGTCGTAGCCGTAGCTCGATGTGCCATAGGACACGATGCGGTGGCCGTTCGCGAGGCGCACCTGCCCGGGCTCAAACGGCTCGATCATGCCGTGGGCCCCGGCCATGCGGCGAATCCAGCGGTCCGACTTGATGCTCACTCAGGTGTCCTCGACCGTGATCGCCGGGACCGCGCCACCCGACGTGGCCGCAACCGAGAGCCGCGCCGCCGTCCTGCGCGCCATGTCGAGATAGGCACGACCCACCGGCCCGTCCGGGTCGGCCACCACGGTCGGGCGACCGCCATCGGTCTCCTCGCGGATGCGTATGTCGAGCGGCATCTGGCCGAGCAGGGTCACACCGTACTGCTCCGCCATGCGCCGCCCGCCGCCGGAGCCGAAGATGAACTCCTCGTGGCCGCACTTCGCACAGACGTGGGTGCTCATGTTTTCGACCACGCCGAGCACCTTGACCGACACCTTCTCGAACATTTTCAATCCCTTGCGGGCATCGAGCAAGGCGATGTCCTGTGGCGTCGTGACCACCACGGCGCCGCTCACGGGGACGCGCTGGGCGAGCGTGAGCTGGATGTCGCCCGTACCGGGCGGCAGGTCGATCACGAGGTAGTCGAGTTCGCCCCAGTCCGTATCCGAGAGCAGCTGGGTCAGGGCCTGGGTGACCATCGGACCGCGCCAGACCATCGGCTGCTCCTCATCGACCAGGAAGCCGATCGACATGACCTTGACCCCGTGCGCCTCGAGGGGCTCGATGCGCCCGCCTCCGCGGGTCACGGGGCGCCGGCCCTGCAGGCCCATCATGCGGGGCAGGCTCGGCCCGTAGATGTCCGCATCGAGCAGGCCGACCTTCGCCCCGTCGAGTGCCAGCGCAAGCGCCAGATTGACGGCCGTCGTGGACTTGCCGACGCCGCCCTTGCCGGAGGCGACGGCGACGACGTTGCTGATACCGGGCAGCGGCTTGAGCCCGCCCTGCACGGCCTGCGCCGGAATGGTCCAGCCGACCGAGACCTTGGCCGGACCGGCAGGACTCGCCGCCAGGCGCGCTTCGAGCTCGGCCGCAAGTGCAGCGGCGCCCCGGGCCAGCGGAAAGCCGAGCTGGACCGCGACCTCGAGCTGCCGGCCGTCGTACCTGACGGACTTCACAGCTTTTGCTTCATCCAGAGGCATCCCCAGGCTGGGTTCGACATAATTCCCGACCACAAGGCGGGCTTCGCGGACGCGATCGTCGGTCATGACAGGGACAACGGGCAGTGGGGTGAACGGCATGTGCCGTGGGCATGGAATTGTAGCGGAAATGCGCTCCGGGCCGGCGTCTTCGCCATCCCGGGCATTGGCATCGACCCGTGGCATACTTCGTCCGTTTTACGCCCGGCACGCGCGACTGGGCGCCTTGACAATGTCAGGGAGCGCCGCAGGGCGCAGGCACACCGAGGGCCGCATCCGGCAATGAGTTTCTTCACGAACTTGAGGGCAGATCGCCTGATCGCCGAGATCAAGGCGACCGGCGACGGCAACGGTGCCGATGCCCGCAAGTCGCTCGACAAGCTCGCGAGGCTCGGTCCGTCGGCGATCCCGCGCATCATCGACGCGCTCGCCAATGCGGACAAGCAGGAAACGGCGGGCTTCGTGAGCCTGCTGTCGGGGATGCTCGACAACAAGACGCTGCCCGCGGTCGCGGCGGGACTCGGGAACGGCAACCAGCGCACCGTCGCCGCGGTCGCCTGGGCCCTGTCGAGCTCGCAGGGCTACAGCCCGCAGCTCCTCCTCGCCATGCTCGACGATCCGCAGGTTCCGAAGGGGCCGCTCGTGAGCGTGCTGAACGCGCAGAAGTCGCGCCTGAACGCCCGCGACCTCCTCGCCAGGGCGTACAACCAGGAGCCCACGGAGAAGGCGGCGCTGTTCCGGATCGTCGGCGAGATCGCGGACCCGACCCTGGTGCCGGAACTGCTGAGCCGCCTCGAGGGCAAGGACCCGATCGCCCGCACGCACATCATCAACATCGTGGCACGCTTCAACCGGCCCGAGGTGGCCGAGGCGCTGCAGCACCAGCTCAAGGACACGAACAAGTTCATCCGCCAGGCGGTGCTGAACGCCCTGGCCCGCCTCGACGGCAACGTGGATCCGAGCCTGCTCTGCGAGGTGCTCCGGGATCCGGACGTCGAGACGCAGCAGAAGGCCATCGATGCGGTCGTGAAGGCCAACCACCCGGACACGATCAAGCACCTGGTCAAGGTGCTCAAGGACGAGAACGAGAGCTCGCGCCGCGCGGCGGTGGAGGTGCTGAACGAGATCGGCACGGCGGCTCACATCAAGTACCTGCTGCAGTCCATCAAGGACGACGACTGGTGGGTGCGCAGCCGCGCGGCGGATGCCCTCGCGCGCATCGGCGGGGCGCGCGTCATCGATGCCGCGCTCGAGCTGATCCGCGACCAGGACGAGGACGTGCGCCGGGCCGCGATCGAGATCCTGAACCAGACGAAGGACGAGCGCGCAGTGAGCTTCCTGGTCGAGGCCACCCGCGACAAGGACTGGTGGGTACGCGAACGCGCCGTCGACGCCCTCGCCGAGATCGGCAGTCGCGCCGCGCTGCCGGCGCTGATCCAGATGCTGGCCGTGAGCGATGCGCGCTCGCTGCCGACGGTCGTGCGCGCCATCGGCAAGCTCGGCGACGGCGCCCAGCTGACCCGGCTGCTGCCGCTCCTCGACCACTCGGCGAAGGAAGTGCGACTCGAGGCCATCACGGCGCTCACGCGGCTGGTCGACGAGAGCTCGGCCGAGCAGGTGCGCGCCCGCCTCGACGTCATGGGCGCGACGGTTGCCGATCCCACCGTCAGTCACGCGGCGCTCCGGGCCGTCGAGGATCTCGACAGCCGCTTCTCGAGTCGCGCCATGGCGGTACGCGACGGTGCGGCGCGCATGGCGGAACCGGCCCGCACGCTGCTCGTGGACCGCAGCGAGCTCGACGGCGTGCTCAAGCAGTCGCGCGAGCAGCAGCGCCTCGACATCACGGCCCTGAAGCCCGGCGACGTGCTCGAGGGCCGCTACAAGTTCGTGCAGAAGATCGGCAAAGGCGCCTTCGGCACCGTGCTCCTCATGGAGGACACGGTGGTGGACGAGCGGCTCATCCTCAAGTTCCTGAACCCGAACGTGTCGCAGGACGAGGAGATGATGAAGCGCTTCGTGCACGAGCTGCGCTACTCGCGCAAGATCACGCACCGCAACGTCATCCGCATCTACGACTTTCTCTTCATCCAGGGCAACTACGCCATCTCGATGGAGTACTTCCCTTCGCACACGCTCGGCAACGAGGTGAACGAGAAGCCGCTGCCGATGCAGAAGGCGGTGCGCTACGCGACCGACATCGCGACGGGCATGGCAGTGGCCCACCAGTCCGGCATCATCCACCGCGACCTGAAGCCCGCGAACCTCCTGATCGACGACCAGGGGCTCCTCAAGATCGTGGACTTCGGCGTCGCGGCCGCGCAGCGCGAGGGCGACACGCAGCTCACCAAGACGGGCTACGTGATCGGCTCGCCGAAGTACATGGCGCCCGAGCAGATCCTCGGCAAGAAGGTCGACGAGCGGGCCGACATCTACAGCCTCGGCGTGATTCTCTACGAGATGGTCACCGGGGAGCCGCCGTACCATCGCGGCGACCACATGGCCGTCATGTACCAGCACGTGCAGGGCAAGGCCCGGCCACCGATCGAGGTCAATTCCGCCGTCCCGCCCGGGCTGTCCGAGATCGTCATGAAGTCCATGGCGGTCGACAAGGCCCGCCGTTTCCAGAGCATGGACGAGATGCGCGCGGCGCTCGAGAAATACCTGTGAACCGGGGGCCGCGATGGCGCGCATCGACGCATTCCTGAAGCTCGGCGCCTCGCAGGGCTGCTCCGACGTGCACCTCGCAGTCGGCGTGCCGCCGATGCTGCGCATGACCGGCGATCTCCTGCCGATCAAGTTCCGCAGCCTCGGCGAGGCGGAACTCGAGAGTTTCGTGACCGAGATCATGAGCCCGTCCCAGCAGGAACAGTTCCGCAAGGGACACGACATCGATTTTTCCTACGTCTCGGAGGACGGTGCGCGCTTCCGCGTGAACCTGTTCCGCAAGGACACGGGCGTGGGTGCCGTGTTCCGCACGATCCCGAGCGAGGTACCGAGCCTCGATTCGCTCAACCTGCCGCCGATGGTGAAGAAGTTCTGCGACTACCACCAGGGCATGGTGCTCGTGACCGGTTCGACGGGCACCGGCAAGTCGACGACGCTCGCGGCGATGATCGACCACCTGAACCGCACGCGGCGCCTCAACATCGTGAGCCTCGAGGACCCGATCGAGTTCGTCCACCGCAGCAAGATGTCGCAGGTGATCCAGCGCGAGCTGCACACGCACCTGCCGTCGTTCTCCGAGGGCGTGCGCGCGGCGATGCGCGAGGATCCGGACGTCATCCTGGTCGGCGAGCTGCGCGACGCGGACACGGTGCGCTGGGCCATGACCGCGGCCGAGACGGGGCACCTGGTGCTCGGCACGCTGCACACGACGAGCGCCGTGAAGACCATCGACCGCGTCGTCGACGCCCTGTCCGCCGAGGAGCGCGAGCAGACCAAGAGCTTCCTCGCGCAGAGCCTCATCGGCGTGGTCACGCAGGTCCTGGTCCGCACGCCGGACCTGCGCGGCCGCAAGGCGATCTGCGAAGTCATGGTGATGAACCGCGCCATCGGCAAGCTGATCACCACCGACCAGACGCACATGATCCCGTCGCAGCTGCAGACGGGCAAGGACGCCGGGATGCACACGCTGGACCAGGCGCTGCTGGCCGCTGTCCAGGCCCGCGCCCTCGATCCCGAGGACGCGTTCGTTTACGCCAGCGACAAGCGGCCGTTCACGCGCTACATGACGGACGGAACGGCAATCCTCAAGGCCGACGTCACCCAGGGCGTGTCGTGAACCCGGAAGCGAGCCAGGCATCGAGTACCGGCACGCAGCACGTGCCGCGGCGCATCGACGCGTACCTGCGCGAGATCCTGCTGAAGAACGGCTCGGACCTGCACTTCGTGGCGGGCGACCCGCCGCGCATCCGCCTCTTCGGCGAGCTGCAGACGCTTCGTGATGAGAAGCTGGCGCAGGACCAGGCCCGCGAGATGATCCTCGAGATCATGCCGCGCCAGGCGGTCGCAAGGCTCGAGGAGAAGGACGGCGCCGACTTCGCCTACACGATACCCGAGGTGTCGCGTTTCCGCGTGAACGTGTTCCGGCACATCGGCGGGCTGGGCGCCGTGTTCCGTGCTATCCCCTCGAAGGCCCTCACGCTCGATCAGCTGAACATGCCGGACACGGTCCGCAGCCTCTGCCGCGCGAACAACGGGCTCATCCTCGTCACCGGCAAGACGGGCTCCGGCAAGTCCACGACCCTTGCGGCGATGATCGACGACATCAACCTGCGCGTGAAGGGCCACATTCTCACGATCGAGGACCCGATCGAGTTCGTGCACCCGCGCAAGAGCTGCCTGGTGAGCCAGCGCGAGGTGGGCACGCACAGCCCGGGGTTCGCCGAGGCGCTGCATTCGGCCCTGCGCGAGGACCCGGACGTGGTGCTGGTCGGCGAACTGCGCGACCACGAGACCATGAGCATCGCGGTGACCGCGGCGGAGATGGGCATCCTCGTGATGGGCACGCTGCACACCAACGGGGCCGCGGCGACCGTGGACCGCATCGTCAATGCCTTCCCGACCGACAAGCAGCTGCACGTGCGCACGATGCTGTCGACCTCGCTGCGTGGCGTGATCTCCCAGCAGCTCATCCAGCGTGCCGACAAGCGCGGGCGCGTCGCGGCGCTCGAACTCCTGGTCAACACTCCGGCCGTGTCGAACCTGATCCGCCAGGGCAAGCTCGACCAGCTCGAGAACACGATGCAGAGCGGCGCGCAGCAGGGCATGCGCACCATGGATTCCGCGATCCAGGAAATGCTCGACAAGGGCCTGATCAGCGGCCGCTCGGCCTACGAGAAGGCCAACAACAAGCAGCGCTTCGAGCAGTTCAGGGAAGTCGGCTGACCGGACCCTGGGGGCTCGCCCCCGCCGCCCGCGGCGGCGCTCACGGGCGGCATGGCATAATCGCGCGCCCTGCCCGCGCCCGCCACCCCATGACTACGCCGCAACGCCGCACGATCCTCGTCACGAGCGCCCTGCCCTATGCCAATGGCGCCCCGCACCTCGGGCACGTGGTCGAGTACGTACAGACCGACATCTGGGTCCGCTACCAGCGGCTGCGCGGCCACGACTGCCTGTACGTGTGCGCGAGCGACGCCCACGGCACGCCGATCATGCTCAAGGCGCGCCAGGAAGGCATGGCGCCCGAGGATCTCATCGCGCGCGTCAGCGCGGAGCAGGTCCGCGACTTCGGCGACTTCGACATCTCCTTCGACAACTTCCACACCACGCACTCGGAGGAGAACCGCGAGCTCACCGAGGCGATCTACCGGCGCCTGGTCGAGGGTGGCCACATCCGCCGCGAGACCATCCGCCAGGCCTACGACGAGCAGGCCCGGATGTTCCTCCCCGACCGCTACGTCCGCGGCACCTGCCCGCGCTGCGGCGCGGCGGACCAGTACGGTGACAGCTGCGAGAATTGCGGCGCCACGTACACGCCCGGCGAGCTGAAGGACGCGGTGTCGGTGGTGAGCGGGACGGCGCCCGTCCAGCGCGACTCCGAGCACCTCTTCTTCCGGCTCGGCGCCTTCGAACCGTGGCTGCGCGAGTGGACCGGGTCGGGCCGCCTGCAGCCCGCCGTCACCGCGAAGCTCGACGAGTGGTTCGGGGCGGGGCTGCGCGACTGGGACATCTCGCGCGACGCACCCTACTTCGGCTTCGCGATCCCGGGCGAGCAGGACAAGTATTTCTACGTCTGGCTCGACGCCCCGATCGGCTACCTCGGCAGCTTCCTGCACTACTGCCGTCGCACGGGCCGCGACTTCGACCACTACTGGCGGCCCGGCAGCGAGGCCGAGGTCCATCACTTCATCGGCAAGGACATCGTGTATTTCCACACCCTGTTCTGGCCCGCAGTGCTGCACGGCGCGGGCTACCGGCCGCCGACCGCCGTGTACGCCCACGGATTCCTCACCGTGAACGGCCAGAAGATGTCGAAGTCGCGCGGCACGTTCATCACGGCGCGTGCCTGGCTCGACCACCTGCCCGCGGAGTACCTGCGCTATTTCTATGCCTCGCGGCTCGGACCGGGCGTCGAGGATCTCGACCTCAATCTCGACGAGTTCGTGACCAAGGTGAACTCGGACCTCGTCGGGAAGCTGGTGAACATCGCGAGTCGCTGCGCGACCCTGATCACGCGCAACTGCGGCGGACGGCTCGCGGATCGCCTGCCGGAGTCGGCCCTGTACGAGGAATTCGTGGCCGCTGGCACGCGGATCGGCGAGGCCTACGAGGGCCGTGACCTGGCCTGCGTCGTCAGGGAAATCATGGCGCTCGCCGATCGCGCCAACCTCTACATCGACCAGCACAAGCCCTGGCTCATGGCCAGGGACCCCGCGCGCGCCGGCGACGTGCAGGGCGTGTGCAGCCAGGGCCTCAACCTGTTCCGGCTCCTCGTGCTCTACCTGAAGCCGGTCCTGCCGCGACTGGCCGCCTCGGCCGAGCGCTTCCTCGGCCTCGGGCCGCAGCAATGGGATGATCGCGCGCGTCCCCTGCTCGGCAGTTCCATCGGTACCTATGCGCCGCTCGCCACGCGCGTCGACCCTGCGGCCGTCGCGGCACTGCTGGCCGCATCGACCGAGAGCCTCAAGCCGACCGGGTCGCCCGTCGCGGCGGCGACCGCGGCGGCAGCCGGCACGCCACCGCCGGCGGCCACACCTGCCGTGGAGCGGATCTCCATCGACGACTTCGCGCGGGTCGACCTGCGCGTCGCCCGCATCGAATCGGCGCAAGCCGTCGAAGGCGCCGACAAGCTGCTCAGGCTGGTCGTCGACCTCGGCGGCGAGAAGCGTACCGTGTTCGCCGGCATCCGCCAGGCGTACGAGCCCGCGCGCCTCGAAGGTCGCCTGACGGTGCTGGTCGCCAACCTCGAACCACGCAAGATGCGTTTCGGCACGTCCGAAGGCATGGTGCTGGCCGCGGGTCCGGGCGGCGAGGACATCTTCCTCCTCGCGCCGGATGCCGGCGCCGAGCCCGGCATGAAGGTAAAGTAGGCGCTCGGCAATCACCGCCATCCGGCATCCGCCTCCTCATGTCCGACCTGCTCCTGCTGGCACTCGGCGCGGGCCTCGTCAACAACTTCGTCCTGACGAATTTCCTGGGACTGTGCCCGTTCGTCGGCGTGACGCGGCGCTACGAGGCCGCGGCCGGCATGGCGCTCGCGACGCTGTTCGTGCTCACGCTCGCCTCGGGCCTGAGCTACGCTGCCTGGCACTGGCTGCTCGAGCCGCTCGGCCTCGGCTACCTGCGCACGCTGGTGTTCATCCTGGTCATCGCCGCAGTGGTGCAGCTGTCGGAGCTGCTGGTGCGCGCCACGAGCCCCGTCCTGCACCAGCTGCTCGGGGTCTTCCTGCCGCTCATCACCACGAACTGCGCGGTGCTCGGCGTCGCGCTGCTCAACATGGACCGCAGGCACGGCCTGCTCGAGTCGCTGGTGTTCGGCGCGTCGGCGGCCGCCGGCTTCGGCCTGGCCCTGCTGCTGTTCGCGGCCCTGCGCGAGCGGCTCGACGGCTCGGACGTCCCGGATGCGTTTCGCGGCGCTCCCATCGCCCTGGTGACCGCCGGCCTGATGGCGCTGGCATTCATGGGCTTCAGCGGCCTCGGCACGCGATGGACGCCGTGACCCTCGGTCCGGCCCTCGCCGTGGCCGGAACGCTCTCGGCCGCACTCGGCGCGGCGCTCGGCTGGGCTGCGGTGCGCCTGCGCCCGGACGTGGACGGCCTCGTCGATGCAATCGACGCGCTGCTGCCACAGACCCAGTGCGGACAGTGCCTCTATCCTGGCTGCCGGCCATATGCCGCCGCCGTCGCACGCGGCGAAGCCGACATCGACCAGTGCCCGCCCGGCGGGGACGCGACCCTGCGCGCACTTGCGGTGCTGCTCGGGCGCGATGCCACATCGCCTGCGCGCGGGTGCGCCGGGGCCGGGCCGCGCACGGTCGCCTTCATCGACGAGTCGCGCTGCATCGGCTGCGCACTGTGCCTGCCCGCCTGCCCGGTGGACGCAATCGTCGGCGCGCCCCGGTTCATGCACACGGTGATCGCGCGGCAGTGCACCGGCTGCGCACTGTGCCTGCCGCCGTGCCCGGTGGACTGCATCGAACTGCGGCCCGTGGAAGTCGCCGCCGAGCCGCGTCGCACGCGGCACGCGGCCTGAGGCGCGGGCGTTGGTGCACCGGACAGGCCCCGCCCCCGTCCTGCGCCTCGACGCGCACAAGGCCGCTGCGATGCAGCGTCCGGTGCAGGTCGCGCCAGCCCCGCAGGTCGCGATCGTGGCTCTCGACCAGGGTGGCGCGGATGCGCCGCCGCCGCTCGTGACACCGGGCATGCGCGTGCGTATCGGCACGCCGCTCGCGCGCCATGCCGGCGGCATGACGGCGGACGTCCACGCGCCGGTCGCCGGGATCGTACGCACGATCGAGGATCGTGCGACACCGACGCGCGCCGGCGTGGGAACCTGCGTCGTGATCGAGAACGACGGGTCCGAGGACGTCGAACCGTCGCAGGGTCCAATTGAGTGGATGACGCTGGACGGGACGGCACTGCTCGACTGCATCCGCGACGGCGGCATCCTCGGGCTCGGAGGCGCCGCCTTCTCGACGGCCGCCAAGCTGTCCACGGCCCGCGACCGGGCCGTCGAGCACCTCGTACTCAACGGCGCCGAGTGTGAACCGTGGATCTGCTGCGACGACGCGCTCATGCGCGAACGTGCCGACGATGTCATGCTCGGTGCGCGGGTCATGCTGCGCACGATCGGCGCCGGACTCTGCACGGTCGCCGTAGAGGACGACAAGCCCGAAGCGATCGCGGCCCTCGAGCGCGCCGCGGCTGCAACGGGCGACGAGCGCCTTCGCATCGTCGGCCTGCCGGCCGTATACCCGTCCGGCGCCGAACGCCAGCTGCTCGCCGCCGTGACGGGACGCGAGGTGCCGCACGACTCCCTTCCGCCCGCCGTCGGCCTGCTGTGCCAGAACGTCGGCACGGCCGCGGCCGTGGGCCGCCTGGTGCGGACCGGCGTGCCGTCGATCAGCCGGATCGTGACCGTCACCGGGAGCGGTGTCGCGCGACCGGCCAACCTCGAAGCGCGGATCGGCACGCCCCTGTCGGAACTCGTCGCCGCCTGCGGCGGCTATCGGGCCGAGCCGCGCCGGTTGATCGCCGGCGGCACCATGATGGGGCTCGCGCTCGACACGGACGAGACGGCGCTCACCAAGGCCGTGAACTGCGTGATCATCGCCACGGACGCGGACCTTGCGCCGCCCGGGCGCGAGATGCCCTGCATTCGTTGCGGACTCTGCGCCGAAGCCTGTCCCGTCGGCCTGCTGCCGCAGCAGCTGCACCACGCGGCGGTCGCTGACGATGCGCGCCAGCTCGGGCGGCACGGCCTCGCCGACTGCATCGAGTGCGGCTGCTGCGACTACGTCTGTCCGAGCCGCATCCCGCTGACTGAGCGGTTCCGTGCCGCCCGCGCGCGCGCCGGGCTGGAGGAGGAAGCGCGCCAACGCGCGTCGCAGGCCCGCGAGCGGTTCGAACGCCGCGAGCGTCGACTTGCCACCCTGGCCGCGGCGGAACGCGCGGCGTTCGACGAGGTCCGCCGGCATGCCCGGGGCGACGGGCCTCGCGGGGTTTGAATCAATGAAGTTCGCAACTTCACCGGCGCCGCACGTCGTGGCGGGCACCAGCGTGCCGTGGGTGATGGGCCAGGTACTGCTCGCGCTGCTGCCGGTGGCGGCCGTGCACGTCGCCCTGCACGGCCCGGGGCTGGTGCTGCAGCTCGCCATCTGCGGGCCCACGGCGCTGCTCTGCGAAGCAGTCGCCCTTCGGGCGCGCCGCCGCGACCCATGGCCCGCGCTCCGTGACGGCAGCGTCCTGGTGACCGCGGCGCTGCTCGCGCTCAGCGTGCCGCCGCTGCTGCCGTGGTGGATCGCTGCCTTCGGAACCGCCATCGCCGTGCTGCTCGGCAAGCACGTCTACGGTGGCCTCGGCCGCAATCCATTCAACCCGGCAATGGTCGGCTACGCCGTGCTGCTCGTGTCCTTTCCGCTCGAGATGACGCGCTGGCCGCCGCCGGGTGCTGGCTGGTTCGATCTCGCGCGGGATACGCTGTCCGCCTTTTATTCGGGCCAGACTCCTGCCGCAGCCACCTGGGACGCCTACACCGGCGCCACGGCCCTCGACCAGTTGCGCACCGGGCTCGGCCAGCGCTACACGATGCAGGAGATCTTGGCGGGTCCCGCGTTCGGCAGGATCGGCGGCGCCGGCGCGCAATGGGTCAACGCCGCCGCGCTGCTCGGCGGCGCGTACCTGGTCCTGCGCGGCATCGTGCGCTGGCACATCCCGGTCGCGGTGCTCGCGGGCATCGCGGTCCCGGCGGCATTGATGCACGCCGTCGATGCCGGCGCGCATGCTTCCGCCACCTTCCAGCTGTTTTCCGGCGCAACCATGCTCGGTGCGTTCTTCATCGCCACGGATCCCGTGTCGGCCGCCACCAGTGAACGCGGCCGGCTGATCTACGGCGCGGGGATCGGCATGCTCACCTGGCTCATTCGCACCTGGGGCGCCTATCCGGACGGCCTCGCGTTCGCGGTGCTGCTCATGAACGTGAGCGTGCCGCTCCTCGACCGCTACACGATCCCGAGGATCCATGGCCACGCGCGGCGCTGAGGCGACGACGGCGCGCCCGTTGCGTGCGGCCGCGACACTGTTCGTCGCCGCCATGGTGGCCGTGGGGCTCGTCGCGATCGTGCATGACCTCACGCGCTCGGCGATCGAGGCCGGCCAGCGCGCACGCCACACGGCACGGCTCGCGGCCGTGCTCGGCGGCGCGCGATTCGACAACGACCTTCTTGCGGACGTCATCGAGGTTCGCGACGAGGAGCTCCTCGGTTCGAACGATGCCCTGCCCGTCCATCGTGCCCGACTGGGCGGCCAGCCGGTCGCGGTGCTCCTCACCGTGGTCGCGCCCGGAGGGTATGGCGGACCCATTCGCCTGCTCGTCGGCATCGATCGCGATGCCCGGCTTCTCGGTGTGCGCGTCCTGGAGCATGCCGAGACGCCCGGCCTCGGCGACGCGATCGACGAGCGCCGGTCCGACTGGATCCGTGCGTTCGCAGGTCGCTCGCTGTCGGAGCCGCCGGTCGCTCGCTGGAAGGTCCGCAAGGACGGTGGCGACTTCGACCAGTTCACGGGCGCGACGGTGACGCCGCGCGCGGTGGTGGGCGCGGTTGCGAATGCGCTCGTCTACTTCGAGCGTCGCCGTGACGAGCTCTTCGCAGCGCCCGCGGATGCAGCCGCTGCGGAACGGGCCAGCGGGCATTGAGCGGCGGCCGCCACCACCTGGAATGCACCGATGGACGCACGACTGATCCTCCGCAACGGACTGCTCGACCAGAACCCCGGGCTCGTGCAGCTGCTCGGACTGTGTCCGTTGCTGGCGGTGAGCTCATCCGTCGGCAGCGCGCTCGGCCTCGGCCTCGCGACGATCGCCGTGCTCGTCACGAGCAACGGCATCGGCGCGCTCACGGGTCCGAAGCTGGTCCCCGAAGTGCGCCTCGCCGTGTTCGTGCTCGCGATCGCGGGCGCCGTGACTGCGGTCGAGCTCTCGCTGGCCGCCTGGTGGCCCGGACTGCACGATTCGCTCGGCATCTTCCTGCCGCTGATCGTGACGAACTGCCTGGTCCTCGCCCGTGCCGAGTCCTTCGCGTCGCGCCAGTCGCTCGCCAGGTCGCTGCTCGACGGTCTCGCCATGGGCCTCGGGTTCCTGCTGGTGCTGCTCGTGCTCGGCGCGCTGCGCGAGCTGCTGGGGCGGGGCAGTCTCGGCGCCGACCTGCACCTGCTGCTCGGTGAGGGCGCGCAACCGGTCGGGCTGCAGGTGTTTCCGCCGCGTCACGCGCTGCTGCTCGCCGTCCTGCCTCCGGGCGCCTTCATCCTGCTCGGCCTCCTGCTCGCGCTCCACAGGGCGCGGTCCCGGCCATGAATGCGCGGCGGCGACGCGCACTGTTCGAGCGGCTGCGCGCTTTGAATCCCAATCCGGCCACGGAACTCGAATACGCCACGCCGTTCGAACTGCTGGTGGCGGTGATCCTTTCCGCCCAGGCCACGGACAAGAGCGTGAACCTCGCCACGCGCCGCCTGTTCGCGCGCGCGAACACGCCTGCCGCGATCCTGTCGCTCGGTGTGGACGGGCTCTCGGACCACGTCAGGTCGATTGGCCTGTACAGGGGCAAGGCGAAGAACATCATCGCGACCTGCCGGCAGCTGATCGAGCTGCACGGCGGCCAGGTGCCGGACGATCGCGCGGCGCTCGAGGCGCTGCCGGGCGTCGGGCGCAAGACGGCCAGCGTGATCCTCAATACCGCGTTCGGCCATGCCGCGATCGCGGTCGACACGCACATCTTCCGCGTCGCCAACCGCACCGGCCTCGCGCCAGGACGCAACGTGCGCGAAGTCGAGGAGTGCCTGCTGCGGCGCGTGCCGGCGGAGTTCATGAAGGACGCGCACCACTGGCTGATCCTGCACGGCCGCTACGTCTGCAAGGCCCGCAAGCCCGATTGTCCGGCCTGCGCCATCGCGGATCTCTGCGAGTTCGACGCGAAGACCGTGGAGCCGCCCCATGCCGCTGTTCGACACTGAGGAACGTTCGGCGCTGCGCCGCCGATACTGCGACGCCTGGCGCAAGCACCGGGACGCGCGACCGCTCGACCCGCTGGAGGACCAGATCGTGGCGGTCATCGCGGAGCACCCGGAGTACCAGCCGGTGATCGAGGACGTCGACGGATCGCTCTCACGCGACTACGGCCCGGAACACGGCCAGTCGAATCCATTCCTGCACATGGGACTGCATCTCGCGATTCGCGAGCAGGTCGGCACCAATCGGCCGCGGGGAATCGCCGCCATTCACGCGGAGCTCTGCCGACGGCTCGGCGACCGCCACGCGGCGGAACACCGCATGATCGAGCTGCTCGGCGCGGCGCTCTGGGAGAGCCAGCGACTCGGGCGACCGCCCGACGAGTCGGCGTATCTCGAATCGCTCAGGCGGCTCGCGGCCGGCCGGCGCTGACCGAAGGATTCCACCCTCTCAGCCTCTGGTTTCACCAGCCCATCGGGCGGCCGAGCAAGGCCTCCAGTCGCCGGTTGTGCGGATCGAAATAGGCCCTGAGCGCTTCCGCCGTGGCGGACGCCACGGGCGGATACCGGCGCGCATTGCGGGCCTCGAGCGCGGCTGACGCCAGCGCGGGCAGGCCGAGGAACGCGCAGACCTCGTTCACCGTCGCGAGCGGCTCCTTCGCGAGCGACTCGAAGCGCACGACGTGGAAGCGATCGCGGGGAAAATGCTCGAACCATCGTTCGAGCTGCTCCGCATAGCGCCCGCGCGCGAGGTAGCTGTATTCCTGGTGGACCCGGCTCCGTTCAATCGCGCCGGCGACGAGCTGCGCGTGCGCCGCGTCGATGCGCCCGGGCTCGGCCCGCAGGGCTTCCTCGAAGCCGAGCGGCTCGCGGCCCCGGTGACGCTCGTGCCAGTAGTGCGAATAGGCGCGCCGCACCGGATCACGCAGCAGCACCAGCAGACGGGCCTCCGGCAGCAACCCGGCGAGGCGTCGCGGGACCCCGGGATGAAACAGGTAGTACGGGCTGCTGTCGATGTTGAGACCCGGCTCCCCGACGCGACCGAAGTGTGCGCGATACCAGGCTTCGCCCCGCCCGAAGTTGAGGTCGAAGTAGTGAACCTCCTTGCGCAGCGGCGCGATGACACCCCGGTGCTGCGTGAGGTAATGGTGCAGCGAGCTCGTGCCCGACTTCTGCGCCCCGAGGATCACGACGTCGGGCAGCGCGCGCGGCTGCCCCATGCGCCAGCGCAGTTCCGTACGACGGCCCGCTTCGAGCAGGCCGACGAGGCGCAGGGTTCGCGTGAGCCACGGCTGCACGGGCGGCGGGGCGCTACGCGGGTCCCGCTTTCTTCCTGCGGGGGAGGTACAGGTCCGTGAGCGTGCCTTCGAAGGCCTCGGCCGCCATGCCCACGGTCTCGGCGAGCGTGGGATGCGCGTGGATCGTGAGACCGATGTCGGCCGCGTCCGCGCCCATCTCGATGGCGAGCGCGATCTCGGCGATGAGGTCGCCGGCATTGCTGCCCACGATGCCGCCACCGAGCACGCGATGGTCCCCCGGATCGAAGAGCAGTTTCGTCGAGCCCTCGTCGAGGCCGAGGGCGAGCGCGCGGCCGCTCGCGGACCACGGGAATGTCGCCTTCTCGCAAGCGACGCCGCGAGCCCTGGCCTCGGTCTCGGTGAGTCCGACCCAGGCGACCTCCGGGTCCGTGTAAGCCACGGAGGGAATCACCCGGGCGTCGAAGTGGCTCTTCATGCCGGCGGCGACCTCCGCCGCGAGCTTGCCCTGGTGCGTCGCCTTGTGCGCCAGCATCGGCTGCCCGACCACGTCGCCGATCGCGAAGATGTGCGGCACATTGGTGCGCAACTGCCGGTCCACCGCGACGTAGCCACGCTCGTCCACGTCCACGCCCGCGGCCTCGGCGCGGATCGCGCGGCCGTTCGGCGCGCGACCGACCGCGACGAGCACCTTGTCGTAGAGCTGCGGCTCAGGTGCCGCGTCGCCGTCGAACGAGACGCGCAGGCCACCCGTCGTCGCCTCGACCGCCGTGACGCGCGTGCCGAGCATGATCCGCTCATAGCGCGTCGCGACGCGCTTCGCCAGCGGTCGCACGAGATCGCGGTCACAACCCGGCAACAGCCCGTCCGTCAGCTCGACGACACTCACCTTCGCGCCGAGCGCATCGTAGACGGTGGCCATCTCGAGCCCGATGATGCCGCCGCCGATGACCAGCAGGCGGCCCGGCAGGTCGAGTTCCAGCGCGCCCGTCGAATCGATGACGCGCGGGTCGTCCGGCAGGCCCGGCAGGCGCACCGGTTCCGAGCCCACGGCGATGACGCATTGGCGGAAGCTGACCCGCGCGCCGGCCCCACCGTCGTCGATCTGCAGTTCGTGCGCCGAGACGAACCGGCCGCTGCCGTGGATCACCGTCACCTTGCGCTGCTTCGCGAGCGTCGCCAGGGAGCGCGTCATGCGGCCGACGATGCCGTCCTTCCATGCGCGCAGGCGCGGCACGTCGATCACGGGCGCGCCGAAGCGTATACCGAGGTGCTCGGCGCTTCGCGCGTCCTCGAGGAGGCGGGCCGTGTGCAGCAGGGCCTTCGACGGGATGCAGCCGACGTTGAGGCACACGCCGCCGAGCGTCGGCAAGCGCTCGATGAGCGCGACCTCGAGGCCGAGATCCGCGGCGCGGAATGCAGCGGCATACCCTCCCGGGCCCGCGCCGAGCACCGCGAGATCGAAGTCGCAGGAGTCGCCTCGGGCGGCCGGCGCCGCCGCGCCGATCGGCGTGACGGGCACCGTGTCGAGGTAGGGTTCCCCGCCATAGGGCTCCGTCGCCCGCAGCACGGAGCGGGTGTCGGCGAGATCGTCCGCATCGACCTGCGGCGCGAGCAGTACGACGATGGGCATGCCGGCACGAACCCTGTCGCCCGTTTTCACCGCGAGGCTCGCCACGATCCCGGCGCGTGGCGACGGCACGTCCATCGTGGCCTTCTCGCTCTCCAGCGTGACGAGCGGGGTCTCGACTTCGATCCGGTCGCCGACGGACACGAGTACCTCGAGGATCGAGGCCTCGTCCACTCCACCGAGGTCCGGAACCTCGACCGTCAGGGACGCTGCACTGCCATCGCCGGAGCCTGTCAAACCGCGTACTCCTCGACCGGCGCGTTCAGGGAACCGCCTGCAGCAAGCCCTGCACGTCGGCCATGGCCTGCCCGAGGAAGCTCGTGAAGCGCGCGGCGTCCGCGCCGTCGATGACCCGGTGGTCGTAGGACAGCGACAGTGGCAGCATCAGGCGCGCCACGAACCCGCCGTCGCGATAGACCGGCCGGTGGCTCGCTCGCGACACGCCGAGGATCGCGACCTCCGGGGCATTGATGATCGGCGTGAACGCCGTTCCGCCGATACCGCCGAGGCTCGAGATCGTGAAGCAGCCTCCCTGCATGTCGGCCGTGGCGAGCTTGCCGGCGCGCGCCTTCTCGCTCAAGGTGGCGAGATCGCGCGCCAGCTCGAAGACGTCCTTGCGATCGGCGTCGCGCACGACGGGCACGACGAGGCCGCCCGGCGTGTCCGCCGCGAAGCCCAGGTGCAGGTACTTCTTGTACACCAGCTCGCCGGCCGCGGCATCGAGCGATGACGCGAAATGCGGGAAGGCCTGCAACGCCTTCACGCACGCGCGCATGACGAAGGCGAGCGGCGTGAGCTTGATGCCGCGCGAGGCGGCCTCACCCTTGAGCCCTGCGCGTGTTTCCTCGAGTTCGGTGATGTCCGCCTCGTCGAACTGCGTGACGTGCGGCAGATTGACCCAGCTCGCATGCAGGCGCGGCCCCGCGATCTTCTGGATGCGCGACAGCGGCTTGCGCTCGACCGGGCCGAATGCGGCAAAGTCGACCTCGGGCACGCGCGGCAGGGCCTGCACTGACGCCGGCTCGGTGAGCAGGCGCTTCACGTGCGCCTTCACGTCCTGCTCCAGGATGCGACCCTTGCGGCCACTGCCCTTGACCTTCGCCAGGTCGACGCCGAGCTCGCGCGCGAACCTGCGGATCGACGGGCTCGCGTGGGACCGCGAGAAACCCGGCTCGGCGGCGGCCACGCCGGCCGCCGGCGACGCCCGGTCTTCCCGGTGGGGCGCCGGCGGGGCGCCGGACGTGCCCGCCGGCTGCGCGCCTGGCGCAGGAGGCGCGGCGGGCGCAGCGGCTGGCTGCGGCGCGACCGGGCGCGCGGCCGCCGCATCCTGCGCCTGCGGTGCCGGCGTCGCGGCGGCCGTTTCTGCCTCGACCAGCGCGATGAGGTCGCCCCTGGACACGCGACCGCCGGCTTGCACCTTGATCTCGCGCACGACGCCCGAGATCGTGGACGGAACGTCCATCGTCGCCTTCTCGGTCTCGAGCGTGATCAGTGTCGCCTCGACCGCCACACGGTCGCCGGGCTTCACGGCGACCTCGATGATCTCCACGTCCTCGTAGTCGCCGAGGTCGGGGACGCGCACTTCGACCAGGTTGGCCACGACCGGGAATTCCTAGACGGTCACCGGGTTGGGCTTCTCGGGATCGATGCCGAAGCGCTCGATCGCGCTGCGCACGGTCGCCGCATCGAGCTTGCCGTCGTCGGCGAGCGCCTTGAGCGCCGCAACGACGACGTAGCGCCGGTCGACCTCGAAGAACCCGCGCAACGCCGTCCGCGAGTCGCTGCGGCCGTAGCCGTCCGTGCCGAGCACGTGGAAGCGGCCCGGTACCCACTGTCGGACCTGGTCCGGCACGATGCGCATGTAGTCGCTCGCGGCGACGAACGGACCCGGGTACTGCCCGAGCAGCTCGCGGACGTAGGGAATTCGCGGCGGATCCTCGGGGTGGAGCATGTTCCAGCGCTCCGCGTCGAGCGCGTCACGGCGCAGCTCCGAGTAGCTCGTGGCGCTGAAGACATCCGCCGGGACCCCGAACTCCTGCTCGAGGACCTCTGCCGCCGCGAGCACCTCGCGCAGGATCGTGCCGGAACCGATCAGGTTCACGCGGACCTTGCCCCGCCCTCCGCTGCGCAGCAGGTACATCCCCTTGAGGATCCCCGCCGTCGCGCCCTCCGGCAGCGCCGGGTGAGGGTAGTTCTCGTTCATGCAGGTGACGTAGTAGAAGATGCCTTCCTGCTCGATGTACATGCGCCGCAGGCCGTCGTGCACGATCACGGCAAGCTCGCAGGCGTAGGCCGGGTCGTAGGCGACACAGTTCGGCACGACCGTCGCGAGCAGCTGGCTGTGCCCGTCCTGGTGCTGCAGCCCCTCGCCGGCCAGCGTCGTGCGGCCCGCCGTGCCGCCGATCAGGAACCCGTGCGCCTGCATGTCGCCCGCGGCCCACCAGAAGTCCCCCACGCGCTGGTAGCCGAACATCGAGTAGTAGAGGTAGAACGGCACCATGTTCACGCCATGGTTGGCGTAGGACGTGCCGGCCGCGATCCAGCTGCACATCGCGCCGCCTTCGTTGATGCCCTCTTCGAGTATCTGGCCCTTGCGGTCCTCACGGTAGTAGAGCAGCTGGTCTGCGTCCTGCGGCTTGTAGAGCTGGCCCATCGACGAGTAGATGCCCACCTGGCGGAACATGCCCTCCATGCCGAAGGTGCGCGCCTCGTCCGGCACGATCGGCACGATGTGCGGACCGAGCTGCTTGTCCTTGAGCAGGATCGAGATCATGCGTACGAGCGCCATCGTCGTCGAGAACTCGCGCTCGCCCGACGACTCGAGCAGCGGCGCGAAGGCTTCGAGGCCCGGCACCGCGAGTGGCGACGCCCGCCTCCGCCGCTGCGGCAGGTAGCCGCCGAGTGCGGCGCGCCGCTCCTGCAGGTAGCGGATCTCCTCGCTGTCGTCCGCCGGCCGGTAGTACGGGAGGCCCGCGATGTCGGCGTCCGATACCGGTATGTTGAAGCGGTCGCGGAACGCGCGCAGCTCGTCGTCGTCGAGTTTCTTCTGCTGGTGGGTGATATTGAGGCCTTCGCCGGCCTCCCCCATCCCGTAGCCCTTGATGGTCTTGGCGAGGATGACCGTCGGCTGACCCTTGTGCTCCATCGCCGCACGGTACGCGTTGAACACCTTGTGGGGGTCGTGGCCGCCGCGATTGAGACGCCAGATGTCGTCGTCCGACATGTTGGCGACCATCTCCTTCAACTCGGGGTACTTGCCGAAGAAATGCTCGCGGGTATAGGCGCCACCCTTGGCCTTGAAATTCTGGTACTCGCCGTCCACGCATTCCATCATCAGCCGCTGCAGCAGTCCCTTCGCGTCCTGCTTGAGCAGCCGGTCCCAGCGCGAGCCCCAGATCACCTTGATGACGTTCCAGCCCGCGCCGAGGAACGCGGCCTCGAGTTCCTGGATGATCTTGCCGTTGCCGCGCACCGGCCCGTCGAGGCGCTGCAGGTTGCAGTTGATGACGAAGACGAGGTTGTCGAGCCGTTCACGCACCGGCATCGTGATCGCGCCGAGTGACTCGGGCTCGTCCATCTCGCCGTCGCCGAGGAAAGCCCACACCTTGCGGTCGCTCGCGGGCACGATGCCGCGGTGCTCGAGGTAACGGACGAACCGGGCCTGGTAGATCGCCATCATCGGGCCGAGGCCCATCGAGACCGTGGGGAACTGCCAGAAGTCCGGCATCAGCCACGGGTGCGGGTAGGACGACAGCCCTCCGCCGCCGACTTCCTCGCGGAAACGGCGCAGCTGCGCCTCGCTGAGCCGCCCCTCGAGGAAGGCGCGCGCATAAATCCCGGGCGACGAGTGGCCCTGGATGAACACCATGTCGCCGGGATGCGCCTCGCTCGGTGCGCGCCAGAAGTGATTGAACCCGACCTCGTAGAGCGTCGCGGCGGATGCGTAGCTCGCGATGTGCCCGCCGTACTCCGAACTCTGGCGATTGACCTGCACCACCATCGCCATCGCGTTCCAGCGGATATACGCCTTGATGCGCTTCTCGAGCGCGCGGTCGCCCGGATACTCGTGCTCCTGGCCGGTCGAGATCGAATTGACGTAGGCGGTGTTCTGCTTGAAGGGCAGATAGGCGCCGGAGCGGCGGGTGTGGTCGATGACCCGATCGAGGAGGTATTGCGCGCGCTCCGCCCCGTGCTCGCGCAGCACGGAATCGATCGACTCGAGCCATTCGCGCGTCTCGACCGGATCGGGGTCTTCGGTCCTCGGGGCTTCGGACATGCTGGCCGTCCGCGGTAATGAATTGCATGACATGCCCTGATAGCATGCCACGCCCAATCATCGGCGCTCGTTCCCGCAGGGTCAAGGCAAGGGCGTGGTGCAGTTACTCCCGGCAGAATCGACCATCGGCATCTCGGGCACGCAGGGCTCCGCGAGCGCGGCGAGTCTCGCGCGCGTCGACGCGGCCGCGTTCGTCGTCGACGGCGAGCAACCGGAGCAGGCGCTCCGGCACCTGCCGCATGCAGCACTGTGGATCCGGCTCTACCGCAGCGCGGCCCGTGCCGGGAAACCGCCGATCCTCGCGACGCGCCTGCCAAATGCCCGGCACACGCTCGCGGCAGTCGGCTTCGCACGCGCCGGCCGGAGCGGTTTCGAACGCCTCGATCTCGCAGGCAAGCTGATGCGCGAGGTCGTGAAGCCCGGGGTCGCCCGACTCGCCTGCCAGGTCCAGGGTTTCGAGTCAGCGGAAGCCGCGAACTGGCGGGAGGCGCTCGTCTGCGCCGCGCTCGCCGCGGCAGCCCCGATGCCGGACCGCAGGTCGAGGCCGGCGCCGCCCGCGGACCTCGCCGCCGTCGCCGTGCACGGCGCGCGGCGCGGCGCGTTCGCGCGCAACGTCGCGGAGGCCGCCGGCAACCACCTCGCCCGCTGGCTCGCGACGCTGCCGCCGAACGAACTCGACTGCGTCGCCTACCGCGAGCTGCTGCGGGACCTCGCCCGGCGCGAGGGCTGGACGTTCCGGTTCTACGACGAGCGCGCGCTCCTGCGTCTCGGCGCCGGCGCTTTCCTCGCCGTGTCGCGCGCCAACGCGCACCGGGACGCGGGTATCGTCCGCCTGCGCTACACACCTCCCGGCGGCCGTCCGGGGAACCGCGTCGCGCTCGTCGGCAAGGGGATCTGCTTCGACACCGGCGGAATCAACCTGAAATCGCACAAGGGCATGTACCAGATGCACGGTGACATGCAGGGCAGCGCGGTCGCGGTCGGCGCGCTGCTCGCCCTGTCGCGCAGCCGCGCACCGTTCGGCATCGACTGCTGGCTCGCGCTCACCGAGAACCAGATCGGCCCGCGGGCCTACCGGCCGCAGGAGGTGGTGCGCGCGGCGAACGGGGTGACGATCCAGGTGGTGCACAGCGATGCCGAGGGGCGCATGGTGCTCGCCGACACGCTCGCGCTCGCCTCGCGCGGGAAGCCACAACTGCTGCTCGACTTCGCGACGCTCACGGGCGCCTGCGTGAACGCACTCACGGAGCGTTACAGCGGCGCTTTCACCAACCGTCCGGACCTGCAGGCTCGCCTGCAGGAGGTCGGCCGCGCGAGCGGCGAGCGCGTCTGGTGCTTTCCGATGGACGAGGATTTCGACACCGACCTCGAGAGCACAATCGCGGACGTCATGCAGTGCACGGTCGACTCGAAGGGCGACCACATCCTGGCCGCGCGGTTCCTCGGCCGCTTCGTCGAGCCGGGCACGGCCTGGGTGCATCTGGACCTGGCGGCCGGCGAGCGCAAGGGTGGCCTGGCGCACGTGCCGACCGAATTCACGGGATTCGGCGTCCGCTTCGCGATGCACCTGCTCGGCGACCCGCAGCTGCTCGCGGATCTCGCGGGGGCTGCATGACGACCCTGTCGCTCAGGCGTCCCGACGACTGGCACCTGCACCTGCGCGATGGCGTGCAGATGGCCGCGGTGGTCGGTTTCACGGCGCAGCGGTTCGCGCGCGCCCTCGCCATGCCGAACCTGAAGCCGCCGATGACGACGACCGGGGCACTCGATGCGTACCGGCGGCGAATCCGCGGCGCGCTGCCGGACGGCGCGCGGTTCGAGCCGCTCATGACGCTCTACCTGACGGACCGGACCTCCCCGGACGAAGTCGCACGCGCCGCGGCCTCGGGCTTCGTCGTCGGGGCGAAGCTGTATCCGGCCGGCGCCACCACTCATTCCGACGCGGGCGTGAGCTCGGTCGACCGCGCATGGCCCGCACTCGAGGCGCTGTCCGCCACAGGCCTCGTGCTGCAGGTGCACGGCGAGGTCACGGATCCTGCAGTGGACGTGTTCGATCGCGAGCAGGCGTTCATTGACCGCGTGCTCGAACGCATCGTCGATCGACTGCCGCGTCTCAAGGTCGTCTTCGAGCACATCACGACCGCGGTGGCGGTGGACTACGTGCGTCGGGCAAGGGCCGGTGTCGCCGCGACGATCACTCCGCAGCACCTGCTGCTCAACCGCAACGCCCTCTTCGACGGCGGGATCCGGCCGCACAACTACTGCCTCCCGGTGCTGAAGCGCGAACGGGACCGCGCGGCGCTGCTCGATGCCGCGACCAGCGGCGACCCGCGGTTCTTCCTCGGCACCGACAGCGCTCCCCACGGCCGTGGCGCGAAGGAGGCATCCTGCGGCTGCGCAGGCGTATTTTCGGCGCATGCGGCGCTCGAACTGTACGCCGAGGCATTCGAGACCGCCGGTCGCCTCGATCGGCTCGAAGCGTTCAGCTCCGAGCACGGGGCAGATTTCTACGGCGTGCCGCGTAACGGGGGGACGATCACCCTCGCCCGCGAACCGTGGACGGTGCCCGCGCATTACGCGTTCGGCGACGACGAACTCGTGCCGATGCGGGCCGGAACCGAGCTGAACTGGCGCGTGGTGGCCGGGTGAACGCACTCACCGGAGAACCGGGCATCGCGGCACGGTTCCGCGGCTTCCTGCCGGTCGCGGTCGACGTGGAGACTGGTGGCTTCAATGCCACGACGGACGCCCTGCTCGAGATCGCGGCGGTCCTGGTCGAGATGACTCCGATGGGCGACCTGCGTCCCGGCGCGAACTTCCGCTACCACGTGCAGCCGTTCCACGGCGCGCGCATCGACCCGGCCTCGCTCGCGGTCAATGGGATCGACCCGCACCACCCCCTGCGGCCGGCAATGCCGGAAAAGGAGGCGCTCGGCCAGCTGTTGCGCGAGGTGCGGCGCGCGGTCCGCGATGCGGGCTGCACGCGCGCCGTGCTGGTTGGACACAACGCCTCGTTCGATCTCGCTTTCCTCAACGCCGCCGTCGCCCGCTGCGACATCAAGCGCAACCCGTTTCATCCCTTCTCCAGCTTCGACACGGCCACGCTCGGCGGCGTGGCGCTCGGCCAGACGGTGCTGGGACGGGCGGTGACGGCCGCCGGCCTCGCCTGGAACCCGGACGAAGCGCACTCGGCGATCTACGACGCGGAACGCACCGCGACGCTGTTCTGCACCATCTGCAACCGATTCCGCGCGATGTACGAGGAGGCGCTCGAACGCGCGCCGGAGCTGGCGGGGGATGTGCCCGCGGCGCCCGGGGAATGATCGACGGCCCGAGCCCGACTCCGCTGAGAAGGCGACGCAGTTACCCGAGACCTGCGCCAGGATCGGTGGCTCGCCTCAGGCCGCGGTGGCTTCCTTGATGAGCTGCTGCAACTCGCCCTTCTGGAACATCTCGGTCAGGATGTCCGAACCGCCGACGAGCTCGCCCTTGACGTACAGCTGTGGATACGTGGGCCAGTTCGACCGGCGCTTCAGGGCCTCGCGCAGCTCGGGGTCCTCGAAGATGTTCACGTAGGCGAAGCTCGCGCCGCAGGCTTCCAGCGTGCGCACGGCGGATGCCGAAAAGCCGCACTGGGGGAAATCCGGCGATCCCTTCATGTAGAGCACGACCGGATTCGCGTCGAGCTGCTGCTGGATTCTCTCGTTGACGTCCACGATGCTCACCTCACGCCGCGCCGCGGCAGGTTGATGGCGCCCTCACCGGCGCGAACACGAAACAGACGGGTGCTCGAGGCGACCGCCGCACGGCCGCGCGCCTGCTCGAGCCGCCTCGCTGCGGGGCGTTGAATTATGGGGATGCGTCACCTATTCTTCAAATCGACCGCAGGGATCCCGGGACCACGATAACCACCGGCCGGCACTGCGGAAATTCACGCGGAGGCACGACCGATGAACCCACTGACCTCGGTTCGCGGCGCGATCACGGCCGGATTCGTCGTCGCCATCCTGCTGACCCTGCTGATCGCGCCCACCGGCTTCCTCGAACTCGGCCTGGCCCGCTGGTTCCACGTCCTCTCGGGCGTCATGTGGATCGGCCTGCTCTGGTACTTCAACGTGGTGCAGGTCCCGGCGCTGGCCGTGGCCGCGACCGACAAGGGCGGTCCCGGCGGCGCCGGCATTTCGAAGTACGTGGCGCCGCGCGCACTGCTGTGGTTCCGCTGGGCCGCGGTGGCCACCTGGCTCACGGGTGCGTGGTACCTCGCCCGCGACGGGAATTTCGTCGGCGCATTCACGCTGGGGATGGCCGGCGACGCGTTCAATGCCTACCAGCTGATCATCGGCATCGGCGCGTGGCTCGGTACCGTCATGCTGTTCAACGTGTGGGTATTCATCTGGCCGAACCAGAAGAAGGTCCTCGGCCTGGTGCCCGCGTCCGACGAGGAGAAGGTACAGGCGCGCAAGGTCGGACTGCTCGCCTCCCGCACGAACTTCGTGCTGTCGATCCCGATGCTCCTGTGCATGACCTCGGCGATGCACGGCCTGCCCTTCTGACCGGATGACAACCCCCGCGCTGCCCGAGGATCTCGTCGACCAGGTCCGGCGTGCCCTCGCCGAGGACGTCGGCAGTGGCGACCTGACGGCGGCGCTGGTCCCGGCGATCCGGACAGGACGCGCACGGGTGATCACCCGGGAGGCTGCGGTGATCTGCGGCCAACCCTGGTTCGACGAGGTCTTTCGTCAACTCGACCCCGCCGTGATGGTGGAATGGCAAACCGGGGAAGGCGCCGCGGTCGAACCCGGCCAGCTCCTGTGCCGGCTCGCCGGACCGGCGCGCGCCCTGCTGACCGGGGAACGCACGGCGCTCAACT
>JAGOXN010000069.1 GCA_018059685.1 Steroidobacteraceae bacterium
GGGCTCCGCCCTCCGCGTCAGACAACATGGCCCCCACCGATGAGCCGGGGCGCGGCGCCACGGTGAGGCGCGGAAACGACTCGATACGGCAGGCAATTCAAAGACCGAGCGGTGGCGCGGCTGCTGCAGCCGGAGAGCGCGGCGCCCGAGATCGAAATTCGGGAGGTGGTGGGGGCAGAGCAGGCGGGGCGAGCGTGGAACATTCCGACGACTTCGGCTCACTGAAGCGTCTGAATTGCCTGGATTGCCCGCATCGATATTCCACAGTCAGCGACGGGCCAATTGCTCGACGTCGTTCGTGACCTGATGAAGCAAGTGTCGTGCACCAGGTACGACACGGGTCAGCAGCGCTGACATCTAGGACAGGTGCCAAGGGTTGACGACTGCCACACCGGCAGCTTCGAACGGGGCAGTATCGCGGGTGGCGACGGCAAGGCCATTGGCGACGGCGATGGCAGCGATATAGCCATCGGCCGTTGCGACAACCAGCCCCACTGTGCGGACCTTTGCCGTCAACTCGGCATAGGCGGGCGTGCAGGCAAAGTCGAACGGCAGCACCCGTCCGGCGAACAACGGCAGCACGCGCTTTTCGAGGTTTTGCTGCAGACCGGTGCGGCGCTTCCTCGACGGCAGTAGCGCCACGCCAGCGCGCAATTCGGCAACAGTGACCGCGGAAAGGAAGAGCGTTTCGAGCGGCTGCGCGTCGATCCACTCGATGACGCGGACGTCGGGCGTGGGCCGCAGCGGCCAGAATCTCGCGAATCTCGGCTTCGGTACTGCGCCCGTGCTGCGCGGCTCGCACGCGCAGGGCGCGATGCACCTCGTCGGGTATGTTGCGTACGGTCATGGACGACATCTTGCACGTCCAGATCATGGTTGCAATGATTGCATTCTCCCGGAATGCACTCACTCGCGCCGCGTGACCGGGGTTCGCGAGGTCGGATCGTCCGTCGACCCCTGTACTTCCACCCGGTACGCTCCAGGCGAATCCGCTTCGGTAATCAACGTGAGAATTCTCGAATACAGCGGCCTCGATACCAGAGGCGTCGCAGCGCACTACCGCAAGGTCAGAGAGGCCATCGCGCGCGAAGACTTCAGTGGCGCAGAAGTAAAGAAACTGGTGAATCTCGGGCAGGGCAAGTTCTACCGTGCGCGGCTCGATGGCGCCAATCGCCTGCTGTTCGCGCTCGTCCGGCACGGTGGCGAAACCTGCGCCCTGATGCTCGAAGTGATCCTGAACCACGACTACCGCAAGTCGCGTTTCCTGCGCGGCGCCAGTGTCGATGAGACGAAGATCATCGACGTCGATGCAGGGACGGCACATGCGGAGGCGGAACCCGTGCGCTATCTGCACCCGGAGCGCTCCGTCATTCACTTCCTGGACAAGCCCCTCTCCTTCGACGATGCGCAGGACATCATCTACAGCCGGCCGCCGCCCATGATCGTGGTCGGCAGCGCCGGAAGCGGCAAGACGGCGCTCAGCCTCGAGAAGCTCAAACGCACCGAGGGCGAGGTGCTCTATGTCACGCAGTCCGCGTATCTCGCGCAGAACGCCCGGGACCTCTACTACGCCTGCGGGTTCGAGCGCGAAGACCAGGACGCCACATTTCTCTCGTACCGTGAATTCGTCGAGTCCATCTGCGTGCCGGCAGGGCGTGAAGCGGGCTGGCGCGAGTTCTCGGGCTGGTTCGGGCGCATGCGGCAGGGGCAGGCGTACAAGGATATCGACCGGCACCAGGCTTTCGAGGAAATCCGCGGCGTCATTGCTGCGCGCGCCGGCGGAGTGCTCTCTCGCGAGGACTATCGCGCGCTGGGCATACGCCAGTCGATCTTCCCCACCGCGGAGCGCGACCGGCTCTACGATCTGTTCGAGAAGTATCGGGCGTGGCTGTCCGAAGCAAAGCTCTACGACCTGCACCTGCTCGCGCACGACTGGCTGGCCCTGGCCGCCCCGCGCTACGACTTCGTGATGGTGGATGAAGTCCAGGATCTCACGACTGCGCAGCTCGCTCTGGTCCTGAGGACGCTCAAGACGCCCGATCGCTTCATGCTCTGCGGCGATTCGAACCAGATCGTCCATCCGAACTTCTTCTCGTGGAGCCAGGTAAAGACGCTTTTCTGGCGCGACCCGGCGCTCGCCGAGCGGCAGGAATTGAGCATCCTGACCGCCAACTTCCGCAACGGAGCGCAGATCACTCGCCTTGCCAACGCGCTGCTCAAGATCAAGCACCGGCGGTTCGGCTCCATCGACCGCGAAAGCAACTTCCTGGTCGGCAGCGTGGGCGGTGAGCCGGGTCAGGCGACGCTGCTGGCGGACACGGATGCGGCCAAGCGCGAGCTCGATCGGAACATCCGCCACTCCACGCAGTTCGCGGTGCTGGTCATGCGCGATGAGGACAAGGCTGCGGCGCGCGAGTATTTCTCCACACCGCTCCTGTTCTCGGTCCACGAAGCGAAGGGGCTGGAGTACGAGAACATCGTGCTCTACCGCTTCGTTTCCGGGCATCGGCGCGAATTCGCGGAAATCACCGCCGGGGTCGCACGGCAGGATCTCGACACCGACGCGCTCGACTACGGTCGGGCGCGCGACAAGAGCGATAAATCGCTGGAGGTCTATAAGTTCTTCGTCAACGCCCTGTATGTCGCGCTCACCCGCGCCGTGAGGAACCTGTACCTCATCGAGTCCGATACGGCCCATCCTTTGTTCCGCCTGCTCGACCTGGCCGCCGCCGAGGGCGCGGCGCACGTCGACGCGAAACAGTCCACCCTCGAGGACTGGCAGAAAGAAGCGCGGAGGCTCGAGCTGCAGGGGAAGCAGGAGCAGGCCGAAGCCATCCGCCGCACCATTCTCAAAGAGACCCCGCCGCCCTGGCCGGTGCTCGATGAGCCGGCGGTGCGCGATCTGCTGGTCAAGGTCTTCCGGGAGCGCGCCGTCGGCGACAAGCAGAAGCGGCGGCTCAACGAATACGCTGTCTTTCACGACGAGCCCGAGCTGGCCTCGTATCTTGCGCAGGAGGCGGGCTTCGGCGTGGCCCGGTTTGACGGCGGAGAGGCGTTCGAGCAGCAGCGTCGCGCAATCAACCGCAAGTACCTCGCTCCCTATGCCGCGCGCAACTTCAAGGACGTGCTGCGCCAGTGCGATACGCACGGCATCGACCATCGCACGCCCATGAACCAGACGCCGCTCATGGCCGCCGCGGCCGTCGGTAACACCGCTCTGGCCGAAACGCTCCTGGAGCGCGGCGCAGATCGTGACGCGACGGATCAGTACGGCTGCAATGCGCTCCATGTCGCGCTACGCGAAGTGTTCCGCGATCCAGCGTTCGCACGGGGCCCCGGCGCCGCGCTGTACGAGCTCCTCGCACCCACGCACGTCGACGTGAAAGCGGGTGAGCGCCTGGTACGCATCGACAGGCATCGGTCCGAGTACTTTCTGTTCCAGACGTTCTGGACGCTGTTCAAGTCTCGCTTCACGCGCGTCGACCGCACGCTCGACTGCGCGCTCGACACGAAGGCCATACTCCGTGCCTGGGAGGGGTTGCCGGAGGGCATCCTGCGCGTCTCGCACAACAGGCGGCAGCACCTCTCCCATGTACTCTCGCGCAACGAAGTGGATCGCGACTACGCGTACAATCGCGCGCTCTTCAGGCGCGTGGCGCATGGCTGGTATCAGTTCAACCCCGCACTCGAGGTGCGCTGGCGATCAGCTTCGGGCGATGAATTGTGGCGACCCATACTTGCAGCGTTGAACCTGCCGCTGATCGGTGAGTTCTCGACGCGCTACTCACGAACCGCCCTCAACGACTATCTGAATCTGGCAGGTATGCCCACTTGCCCCGTGCCCGTCATCGCCGAACGCGAGGCCGCGCGACTGGCGGAGGAGACTCGGCGCGAGCAGGAGGAACTACGGCGGCACGAAGCGCAGCGACTCGCTCGGGAGAAAAAGAGCGCTGCCTTGCGAACGCAAGGGGAACACCGGGCAGCGCCACCGAGCGCCACCCATCCGGCCGCTGATGGACGACCTCGCTGGGGCACACCGGAAGCGCGTCGCGAGGCAATGATGGAGCTGCAGCGGCGGATCGACAGGTCGCGCCAGCGAAACCGGGGCGAAGACTGAGACCTGCCTCGTTCACACTGCGCCCGGACGCTCACGGCCGCCCGCTCCGTCGAGGGTCGACGAGTTCGGTTGGGTACAAGACCCAGGCGATTTGGTACGAAAAGCTTGACACGCCGAAGATTCTGATATGTTTTAACACACATTGTTGCTGGTAGTTATGTTTTCTGTATATTGCGCCTGAGAAAATACAGAATCCTGCGTAAGGTTGCGTTTTCGATGACCGCTGTCGGCTATCAGTACGTGCGCGAACGCCTCAGCCTGCCGGTGTTGCCGCTGTCGAGCCCGGCGGCCGTGCGCGGCGTAACCCGGGTTGAGCGTCTCGGCACGGGTCTCGCTGTGCCCGCAAGCATGGCACCGGGCCCGGACCTGGTGAGCCACCTCCTGTTTGCCCTCAAGCACGAGGGAACCAACCTCGCGCTGCTGACGGCCGCCTGCGAGCACCTGGAGCCGGGGCAACTGCTGCAGGCTTTGCGGGCTGCGCCGCAGGGCCGTTACATCCGGAAGCTGTGCATGCTCTGGGAGGAGAGCACGGGCCGGCAACTCGAGGATCTGCCAGCGGGTCTCGGCGGACCGACGCACCCGGTGTTCGACCCAGAAATCTACATCACGACCGCGAGTCGCCAGCGCAACCGGCGTTGGCATGTCACTTTCAACGGCCTGGGTGACTGGTCGTTCTGTCCGACCGTACGACGCACGCCGGAACTGGCCGAGCTTCTCGTGGCCGATCCGCTCGGGCAGGTACGCGAGTTCCTCAAGGACGTCTCGAAGGAGCAAATCGAACGCGTCCTGGCCTGGGCGTACCTCCACGAAACGCGCAGTTCCTACGAGATCGAAGGCGAGCGCCCGCCCGGCAACAAGACCGAGGCCTTCGCCGCCCTGCTGCGCAAAGCCAGCGAGCGCCGCACGCTGGACGAGGCACGCCTGGTGGAACTGCAGAACGCGGCAGTGACGAGCCCGCTGGCGCGCGAGACATCCTTCCGCACCACGCAGAACTACCTCACCGACGGCGCCCCCGGAGCGCGCGGCGTCACCTACGTGCCTCCACCGCCCGGCATGCTCGCCTCCCTGATCGGCAGCATGTCCAAGCTCGCGAATCTCGAGACTGCGACCGACCTCGATCCCCTGATTCGCGCAGCGCTGGTGTCGTTCGGCTTTGTGTTTGCGCACCCCTTCGGCGACGGCAATGGCCGCCTCTCGCGCTACCTCGCGCACTACGCGCTGTGCCAATCGGGCGCGCTTCCCGACGGCACCATCCTTCCGCTGTCGACGGCGATGCGGCGCAACGAGGCCGGGTACCTGCGGGCGCTGCGGTCGTTCTCCGCGCCGGCGCGAGAGTTATGGAGGGTGCAGTGGATCGATGCTCAGGACTACAGCTTCGACTTCCTCGGTCACGAAGCCGTCTACCGCTACTTCGATGCCACCGACTGCGTGACGTTTCTGTGCCGCATGGCGCTCGAGGCGCTGCGCGAAGACCTGCGCACCGAGGTCGCGTTCCTGTCGTGCTACGACCAGGTAGTGCGCGCGGTCAACGACCGTTTCGATGTGGCGGGCAGCACGCTGCAGAAGCTGATCGTGATGGCGTACGACAATGGTGGGACCCTCTCGGAGCACCGCCGCAAGCAGTTTGCGGACCGGGTCGAGCCGGCGGCAATGGACTTCATCGAGGAGCGCATGGGCGCACTGCTTCGCGAACTCGGGGGCCCTCTCGGTGTACGCGGGTGAGTTGCCCGGACTCGACCGTCTTCCTTGAGGAAGCTGCCATGCCGGGCTGTTTCCGAACCGCACGCCGGCACTGTCCCTGTGGCGTCGACACGCCGTCGCCTCGGTGGCTGCCTGTCAGCCAGAGGAGCGGCGTGACTTGGGAGTCGACTTCTCCAGTACCTCGGCCATTCGCGCCTGCCAACCGGGGCCCGTCGCTTTCCAGTTCGCAATTACTTCCGGCGGCAATCGCAGCGACAGAAGTCTGCGTGGATGCCGCAACCTGGGGCGCCCACGGCGAACCAGCCTCTCACCCTTATACAAATCGGCACCGGCGATCCACTCGTCGGTGATCTCGGGCGGCTCACTCGTCGGGGGAGAAATGTGGACGGAGCCTTTTCGCTTCGCGCTCATGACAATGCCTCATGGAGCGGTCATACGTGATGCGCATACATTAACTGTAGCTACATTTCTTTTTTTCGCGTCAATTGCCCTTGGATAATCGAAGTGTTGAAGAACGATCCGGGTCAGCTCGATCACGCCACGATCGTGCCACGGGTCGGTGGAGGTCCCGCAACGGCGTCAGTTCGGCCCGGATCGAATATTTGCGGAGCACAGGTGGCTGAAGTTGCTCGGAGGACGAACCCGCCAGCATTGATCTGCCGGATAGGGGTGCCGGCCAAGCCGTCGACCGTTGGCACGCCTCAAACCCGGACCCTGCGAGCCCTGGCGCCCGTCCGGTTCAGAAAAGTTCCGCTTCGAGCGCCATGAGTGGTTCGGATCCCGCGCGGATCTTCCTGAGCAGCGTCGCGGTCTCCGGATGCAATTTGGCGAAGTAGAAGCGCGCCGTCGCGAGCTTCGCCTTGTAGAAGGGATCCGCGGCCCTGGCCGGGTCGCTCGCCATCATCTTCATCGCGACACCAGCCGAATAGCACCAGGAGAACGAGAACACGAGGTGGCCGACGAGGCGCAGGTACGGGTCGGCCGCGGCACCCGCTTCGTCAGGGTTCCGCAGCGCCTTCTGGCCGATCTCCATCGTGATCTTGCGGACCTCGGCTGCGAGCTCCGCGAGCGGGCCGGTGAATTCCTTCATCGCTGGCCGCTCGGCGTTGGCCTTGATGACGTCCTGGATCACCTTGTCGAACTTCATGAGCCTGGCGCCCATGTCACTCAGCACCTTGCGGGTCAGCAGGTCGAGTGCCTGCACCGTGTTCGTGCCCTCATAGATCATGTTGATGCGCGCATCGCGCACGTACTGTTCGAGGCCCCATTCCGTGATGTAGCCGTGGCCGCCGAGCACCTGCATCGCGAGCGTCGTGCACTCGTAGCCGTTGTCAGTGATGAAGCCCTTGATCACCGGGGTGAGCAGGGCAACCAGGTCCGCCATGTCCCTGCGAACGGCCGGATCGGGGTGCTTGTGCTCGCGGTCAATGGCGAGACCTGCCCAGTAGCAGAATGTGCGCGCTGCCTCGACGTACGCCTTCTGCGTCAGCAGCATGCGGCGCACGTCGGGATGCACGATGATCGGGTCGGCGGGTTGGCCGGCCGCTTTCGGCCCGGTGAGCGACCGTCCCTGCAGCCGCTCTTTCGCGTAGGCGAGGGAATTCTGGTAGGCCACTTCCGCGAGACCCAGCGACTGCATGCCGACGCCGAGACGCGCGGAATTCATCATCACGAACATCGCGTTCAGGCCCTTGTTTGGCGCGCCCACCATCCAGCCCGTCGCCTGGTCGAGATTGATCACGCACGTCGCGTTGCCGTGGATGCCCATCTTGTGCTCGATCGAGCCGCACTTGACGCCGTTGCGGTCGCCGACTCCGCCGCCGGGTGCTGGGAGGTACTTGGGCACGATGAACAGCGAGATGCCCTTGGTGCCGCCTGGCGCGTCCGGCAATCGCGCCAGCACGAGGTGCAGGATGTTCTCGGACAGGTCGTGCTCTCCGGCGGAGATGAAGATCTTCGTTCCGGTGATGGTGTAACTGCCGTCGGCCTGTGGCTCCGCCCGTGTCTTCAGCAGACCGAGATCAGTCCCGCAATGCGCCTCGGTGAGACACATCGTGCCGGTCCACTCGCCCGACACGAGCTTCGGCAGGTACAGCGCCTTCTGCTCCGGCGTACCATACGCCATCAGCGCGTTGTAGGCGCCGTGCGACAGACCCGCGTACATCGTCCACGCCTGGTTGGCCGAATTCATCATCTCCGACATCGCGGAACTGACCACGTACGGCAACCCCTGGCCGCCGAACTCCGGACTCGCACCCAGCGCCGCCCATCCGCCCTCCACGTACTGCCGGTACGCTTCCTTGAACCCGCCCGGCGTGGTGACGACGCCGTCCCCCGCATACGTGCAACCCTCGCGATCGCCGACCTGGTTCAGTGGAAATATGACCTCGGCGCAGAACTTGCCTGCTTCCTCGAGGACCGCGTCGATCGTTGCGACTTCGAGGTCGGCGTGCTGGGGCAGTTCTTTCAGCTGTGACGTGACGTCGAGCAACTCGTGCAGGACGAACCTCATCTCGCGAAGGGGTGGTGTATAGCTGGGCATGAGAGATCCTTGCGACCCGGCGGTGATGGCTTTCTCCGGAGTGACATCATAGTGCGTATGAAGCGTTGCCACGCGGGCTTGCTCGCGCGCCGAACGAGCCTATACCGAGCCAGCTGACCCGACGTCGCAGGTCTGACCCCGGATCGGAGTTGGACGTGAAGAAGCGGTCTTCAATACAACAGACTATCCAAGAAGCGGTGGGACGTTGGCGCGACGTCGCTGGGCCTGGGCTGGACAAGTTCGTCGGGAGCGAACTTGGACATCCGGTGCATGCCCGCACCATCCTTTCGAAGGTACTGAATGGCAGAGCTGCGATCAGCCTCCAACCAACGCCGCATCGACTCCCAGCGCCTGGCCTATCTCGACCAGGCGCTTGTCCAGCGTGTGCAGACTGGCGCCGTGATGTGAGGCAATGGCGAGGTGCAGAGCATCGCCAGCACGAAGGCCGGTAGCGTACTGGTCAGCGAAGCGTGCCGCGGCCTGGAAGTCCGGCCGCGAAACGGGCAGCACGTGAAATGAAGCCTCCGTCAACCGGGTAAAGAAAGCCAGAACCTCGTTGCGTTGCGGCGGCTCCAATTCCCCCGTGCGCAACTTCATCGATAACGCTGCGGAAAACTCGGTGATCACCCAGTCGCTGATAGCCAGTTCGCCGGCGGGCTGGCCGCCCAGCCAGCGCTGCGCCACCGCTGTGCTCTTCTCGTTGAGCAGTGCGGCGACCAGCAGACTGGTATCCACGTACCGCATCAGTAGCGCGCTTGGTCGCGCAACTCGCGCAGTGCCTCGCCAGCACCCTGCTTCTGCCGCGGCAGCCCGGCGGTCAATCTGCGCAGGGCCTTCACGTCGACACGCTGTGGCGGAGACTGCGGCTTCACCATCTCGAGCACGGGCTTACCACGCTTGGTAATTACAATGCGCTCCCCTGCCGCAGCGCGATCGACCAACTCGCTCAGGCGCGCCTTGGCTTCAGCAAGATTGATTTGCGACATGGCGGTATTCACAAACTGACCATTTATCTGGTCATTTTAGGGGCGGTGGCCTCAAATGCAACAGGCCCGGTACCGGCCCACCTCCCGATAGTCCGCGGGTGATGCCCGAAACTGCCTGAAATTCATCGAGTTGGAAATGGTGGCCAGGGACGGAATCGAACCATCGACACGCGGATTTTCAGTAGGGCGGAGAGGCCGACTCGGTGTCAATAAGGCGAAGAACGGGGACCGGTTTCCGGTAGGCCGACCGAAACGCCCTGCCCGACCGAGCCGATTCCGAGCTCAGCTGATCGAACGTCGCAACGAACGGGCACCGAGGGGCATACGGGTCAAGCAGCTAGAGACAGTCGGACCGAACCTGGGCCGGACATGAACGTCCCCGGCTGGGGATTGCATCCCCTCAAGGGAAAATTGTCCAACCACTGGAGCGTCAGTGTCAGCGGAAACTGGCGACTGACCTTCACATTCAAAGACTGCGACGCAGAATTGGTTGATTACCAGGATTACCACTGAGGTTCCCATGAGCGAGATGCACAATCCCCCCCATCCCGGCCTGACCCTTCGGGACGATGTCCTGCCTGCGCTTGGCCTGCCGGTGGGCGAGGCTGCTGCTCAGCTGGGCGTGGACCGCACCACCCTCTCGAAGGTGCTGAACGGCAGAGCCGCGATCAGCCCTGCGATGGCGCTGCGCATTGAGCGTTGGCTCGGGCGTGACCGCGGTGGCGCGGCTGAGGTGTGGCTTGCACAGCAGACCGCCTTTGATCTTTGGCAAGCACGAGCGGCCCTGAAGAAGAGCAAGGTCCTGGCGCGCGTACGGTCAGCGAGTCACCAGGCCGCTTGATCGCCGACCGAGCCGCGACCTGAGCCCAAGAACCGCAACGGGGTTCGTAGCATCTCGACCGAGCGGGCTCCGAACCGGTCGCCGGCGTGGGGTCGCAGAAGCGGGAATCTGGAAATCTGGGGACCGGCGCCTTGCGCGATCTCGCCAAGAAGACCTCTACGCCACTTTCCGCTGACCTTTCCGTGCGTACTCGCTGGGGTTCAGATGACGCAGCGACCCGTGGCCGCCCGCCGCGGGGAGGAGACGGTGGGTGAGGCCCGCGCAGCCCCCGCCCCCCATCGAGCGATTTCCGGTAGTCTTTCAACTCCACTCATTGTGTCCCAGGACGCCGAATGCCAAAACCCAACTACGGTCACCAGAAGAAACAACGCGAAGAAGCCGCTCGCAAGAAGCGCGAAGAAAAGCAGCTACGCCGACAGCAGAGAAAGAGCGACGCGCCCGCCGGAACACCGTCACC
>JAGOXN010000370.1 GCA_018059685.1 Steroidobacteraceae bacterium
GTGTGGTCGGTGCCGATGCCCACGTTGTCACCGGCTCGATACACAGTGCCGCGCTGGCGGACGAGGATGTTCCCCGCGACGACACGCTGGCCGCCGAACTTCTTCAGGCCCAGCCGCTTGCTCTCCGACTCGCGGCCGTTCTTGGTGCTGCCGCCTGCCTTCTTGTGTGCCATGGCTCGTCTCCTTGCCGCGGACCCGGGCTTTAGCCCGAGATCCCCGTGATCTTCACTTCGGTGTAGGGCTGGCGATGCGTGCCCTGGCGAAGGTAGTGCTTGCGCCGCCGGAACTTGACGATGCGCACCTTGTCGCCCTTGCCGTGCGCCTGCACCGTACCAGTGACCTTGCCACCATCGACGTAGGGCTTGCCGACCCTGACGTCCGCGCCCTGGCCCATGACCAGGACCCTGTCGAATTCGACGGCGGCGCCCGGCTCGGCCTCGAGCTTCTCGAACCGAACCACGTCGCCCTCGGCAACGCGATACTGCTTGCCGCCCGTCGCAATGACCGCGTACATGTCCTTGACACTCCAGAGGAGCCGAGGCTACGCCCCGGCAGAAAGACGCGGGATTTTACGGCCCGAAGCCGCCCGAATCAAGCGCTTAGGGCATTTCCGGCATTCCCAGGCACCGGCCCGGCGAGTACCATGCGGGGTCGTTTTGGGGGCCCACCACGGGAATGCAACTCGAATCCATCCGGGAGCCGGTGGCGGACGAACTGCGCCGCCTCGACAGTCTGATCGTCGAGCGCCTCGCGAGTGACGTGGTCCTCGTCAACCAGGTGTCCCAGTACATCGTGGGCGGCGGTGGCAAGCGCCTCCGGCCCCTGAGCGTGCTGCTCGTGGCCCGCGCCTGCGGCTACGCGGGCGACCAGCACGTGGATGCCGCAGCCATCATCGAGTTCATCCACACGGCCACCCTGCTCCACGACGACGTGGTCGACGGATCGAGTCTGCGCCGCGGTCGCGACACCGCCAACCAGATCTTCGGCAACGAGGCGAGCGTGCTGGTCGGCGACTATCTCTATTCGCGGGCGTTCCAGATGATGGTGGGCCTGGGCGACCTGCGCATCCAGGGCGTGATGGCGGATGCGACCAACACCATCGCCATGGGCGAAGTGCTCCAGCTCATGAACGCCCACGATCCCGACACCACCGAGGAGCGCTACCTCGAGGTCATCTACCGCAAGACGGCCAAGCTCTTCGAAGCCGGCGCCCAGATGGCCGCCATCCTCGCCGGCGCGTCCGTCGAGACCGAGCAGGCCATGGTTCGCTTTGGCCGTCACCTCGGCACCGCATTCCAGCTCGTGGACGATGCCCTCGACTACCGCGCCGACGAAGCCGAACTCGGCAAGAACCTCGGCGACGACCTCGCCGAGGGCAAGCCCACGTTGCCGCTGATCTACGCGATGGCGCACTCCTCGATCGAGGACACCGCGAAGATGCGGGTGGCGGTCGAATGCGGCGGCCTCGACGACCTCGACACGATCACCCGTACAATTGAATCGTCGGGGGGGCTTGAGTACACTGCCCGGCTCGCGCGGCGCGAGATGGAACTCGCCATCGAGGCCCTGGGCCGGCTACCCGAGTCGGCGCACAAGCAGGCGCTTCGCGCGCTCGCGGAGTTTGCGGTCGAGCGTTCGTACTGACCGAAGACGACGGCATCGGGATGTAGCTCAGCCTGGTAGAGCACTACGTTCGGGACGTAGGAGTCGGAGGTTCAAATCCTCTCATCCCGACCACCCCCGCTCAGATGAGCCCGAGCGCCACCATCGCCTGCGCCACCGAGATGAAGCTCGCGATGTTGGCGCCGATCACGTAGTTGCCCGGCGCGCCGAATTCCTCGGCGGTTTCGTAGGTCAGTGCGTGGATGCGCGTCATGATCGCGTCGAGCTTGTTCTCGGTGTATTCGAAGGTCCACGAGTCGCGGCTGGCGTTCTGCTGCATCTCGAGCGCCGAGGTCGCCACGCCGCCCGCGTTCGCGGCCTTGCCCGGCCCGTAGGCGATACCCGCCGCCTGGAAGACCCTGACGCCCTCGGGCGTGGTCGGCATGTTCGCGCCCTCCCCGACCGCGATGCAGCCGTTCTGCACCAGGCTGGCCGCATCCCGGCCGTTGATCTCGTTCTGGGTCGCCGAGGGCATCGCGACCTGGCAGGGCACGTCCCAGAGGTTTCCGCCGGCGAGGTAGCGGGCGTCCTTGTGGTGCTGCGCATAGTCGGCGATGCGACGACGCTCCACTTCCTTCAGCTGCTTGACGAGGTCGAGGTCGATGCCCTTCTCGTGGACGATGACGCCCTGCGAGTCGGAGCAGGCGATCACCCGGGCGCCGAGCTGCGTCAACTTCTCGATCGTGTAGATGGCCACGTTGCCCGAACCCGAGACGATGCAGGTCTTGCCCTCGAGTGAGTCCCCGCGCGCCTTCAGCATCTCGCGCACGAAGAACGTGGTCCCGTAACCGGTGGCCTCCCTGCGCACCTGCGACCCGCCCCAGCCGATCCCTTTCCCGGTGAGGACGCCGGACTCGTGGCGGTGGGTCAGGCGCTTGTACTGGCCGAAAAGGTAGCCGAGTTCCCGCCCGCCCACGCCGATGTCACCGGCCGGCACGTCGGTGTACTCACCGACATGACGGAACAGCTCCGTCATGAAGCTCTGGCAGAACCGCATGATCTCGTTGTCCGACCGGCCCTTGGGGTCGAAGTCGGAGCCGCCCTTGCCGCCGCCGATCGGCATGCCGGTCAGGGCGTTCTTGAACAGCTGCTCGAAACCAAGGAACTTGATGATGCCGAGATAGACCGAGGGGTGAAAGCGCAGGCCGCCCTTGTACGGACCGATCGCGCTGTTGAACTGCACGCGGAAGCCGCGGTTGATCTGCACCTCGCCGCGATCGTCCTGCCACGGCACGCGAAAGATGATCTGGCGTTCGGGTTCGCAGAGCCGCTCGATGATCTTGTGCTCGGAGAACTCCGGGTACTTGACCAGCACGGGCCCGAGGGTCTCGAGGACCTCCTTGACGGCCTGGTGGAATTCCGCCTCCCCGGGATTGCGGGCGACGACCTGCTGATAGATTGACGCGATCTGTGCGCTGAGAATGCCTGCCACGATGCTCCCGAACCTCGATTCGCCCCAGTTTTCCGACTCGACCCGAGCCGCCTTCACCGTTTCCGGATCCACCGGTGGGAACCGGGAAGGATAGGTGGTCGCCGGCACTGCGGGCAACGTGA
>JAGOXN010000371.1 GCA_018059685.1 Steroidobacteraceae bacterium
ATCGTGAGGCATCGTCCATCGGGATGCAACAGGATCCTGCCGCCTGCGTGCGGGTCACGCGTGGTCGGCTGCGGGACCGATGATGGCGCAGGCAACGATCGACCGATCGTATCGGCTGGCGCCCGATGCCGCCGACCTCGGGCACATCCCCGGGGATGACGGCCTGCCGGTCATCGGGCAGACGTACGCGGTGCTGCGGGACCTGCACGCCGTCGCGTCACGCCACGTGCGCGACTTCGGGCCGGTGTCGCGCATCCGGATGGCCTGGCAGGGCGGGCTGCTCGTGACGGGGGCCGATCTCTACGAGCGCATCTTCCACGACCCCGATGAATGTTTCTCCGCGGAGAAGGGCTACGGCAAGCAGCTCGGCACGTTCTATCCGCGCGGCCTGCTGCTGATGGATTTCGACGAGCACCGCGCCAACCGCCGGATGATGCAGGGGGCTTTCAAGGCAGCCGCGCTGCATCGCTACGTCGAGATGATGCAGCCGATCATCGAGCGCCACGTGCAGGCCTGGGGGCGCGAGGAGCGCATCGTCTTCTATCCGCGCATCAAGCACCTGCTGCTCGAGATCGGTGCCCTGTGCTTCCTCGGCATCGAGGATTTCGAACGCGAGGCCGTCACCATCAACGACCTGTTCCTCGACCTCAACGCCGGGCTCACCTCCGTGCTGCGTGTCGAGCTGCCGTTCGGGGCCTTCGGTCGCGCAATGCGCGCCCGGCGGGAGCTCGAGCGCTGGTGCAGGGCGATGATCGCCGAGCGCCGCCGGCGTGGAACGGCAGGCGACGACGTGCTGAGCCAGCTCTGCCGTACCACGGACGAGCAGGGCCGGCCGTACGAAGTGGGATCGATCGTTGACCACACCATCTTTCTGCTGTTCGCCGCGCACGACACCAGCACCAGCGCCCTCTCGCACCTCGCGATGTATCTCGGCCGGGACGCCGCGTTGCAGGCGCGCCTGCGCGAGCACCTGGCGCGATTCGGGCCAGGCCCGCTCACCCACGCCGACCTCGGTCGCATGGATTTTGCGCAGCACTGCCTGTACGAAGCCATGCGCCTGCACCCGCCGGTCCCGATGGCCATGCGGCGGACGATCCGCGCGACCGAACTCGGCGGGCTGCAGATCCCCGCGCATGCCGTCCTGCACCTGCCGATGATGATGAACCAGCGTGACCCGCGCTGGTGGACCGATCCGGAGGCATTCGATCCGGATCGCTTCGCGCCGCCGCGCCAGGAGCAGAAAGGCCACGCGATGTGCTTTCACCCCTTCGGCAGCGGTGCGCACAAGTGCATCGGCATGCTCTTCGCCGAACTGATGGTCAAGGCCTTCCTGTGGCGATTCGTGCGGTCTTACGAGTTCACCGTACCCGCAGGGTATGCGCCGCGCCTCGAGTGGGTGCCATTGCCGAAACCTGCGGACGGGGTTCCACTGCGCCTGCGACCGGCCTGAACGAGGCAGCGAAAGCGTTCCCGGCGGCGCGCCGCACGCATGCCACGCCGGACGGGTATCGTCCGTTTGGCGGGTGCGACCGGCCGGCCGGCGTGCCAAGTTTCGTGCTTTGGGGGAGCAAGCCATGTCAGTCATCACCATCTCGGGTTCCAGGTCCGGCATCGGGGCCGCGACGGCTGCGCTGCTGCGCGACCGTGGGCATCGCATCATCGGCATCGACATCGAAGGGGCCGACGTCACGGCCGACCTGTCGCAGCCAGCGGGACGGGCGGGCGCCGTCTCCGGCGTGCTGGAGCGCTGTGGTGGCGTGCTCGACGGCCTGGTCCTCTGCGCGGGGCTCGGGTCGTTTGCCAAGCCAGCGATCAAGATTGCCACCGTGAATTATTTCGGGGCGGTGGCGCTTCTGGACGGGTTGCGCGATGCGCTGGCGCGCGGATCGTCGCCTTCCGCGGTGGTTGTCTCGTCGGTCGCGTCGGTGCAGGTGACCTGGGAGAAGAACCCGATCGGGGCGGCCCTCGAGGCCGGGGACGAGGCGCAGGTGGCGGCGGCACTGGCCGGCGCCGGGGAGCATGCCGGCCATGCGGCATATGCTGGGTCCAAGAATGCGCTGACGGTGGCGGTGCGCCGGCGCACCACGGAATGGGGCAAGCTCGGCGTGCGCCTGAACACCGTCGCGCCCGGCGCCGTCGAGACGCCGCTGCTGCAGGCGGGGCTGCAGGATCCGCGCTACGGGCAGGCCATCAGGGATTTCGTCGGGCCCCTGGGCCGGCGTGCGACGCCCGCGGAAATCGCCTCGGTGATCGAATTCCTGATGGGGCCGGGTGCGAGCTACGTCCATGGCGCCCAGTTCGTCGTCGACGGCGGTGTCGACGCACTCACCCGTCCGACGCTGTTCTGACCCGACCCGCGTGCGTCCACGGCCGCAAGCCGGTCGTGGGCGACTGGAACTGCTACCATCGACGGTTTGCGCGAGGGGTCCATGCCGGGCCCTTCCTCGACTGGCGATGGATGCGTGCAGCTGTTGACTTCGCGGAGCGCGCGGGCGGCCATCCGCAGGGAGATGTCCTGGTGAGCGAGGGCGAGGCGTTCCGTGCCGATGTACGGCGATGGCTGGAGGCCAACTGCCCGCCGTCCATGCGAACCCCGATCACGACCCAGGAAGAGATGGTGTGGAGCGGCTCGCACGTCAGCTTCCGCAATGACGACCAGCGTCTCTGGTTCGAACGGATGCGCGACCGCGGCTGGTTCGTTCCGGGTTGGCCCAGGGCCTATGGCGGGGGTGGCCTCGGGCCGGACGAGCAGCGGGTCCTCGAGCAGGAGCTGCGCAAGCTCGGCTGCCGCACGCCGCAATTCAGCCTCGGCATCTGGATGCTCGGGCCAGTGCTGCTCGAGTTCGGCACCGAGGAGCAGAAACTCGAACACCTCCCGCCGATGGCGCGGGGCGAGGTGCGCTGGTGCCAGGGCTTCTCGGAACCGAATGCCGGGTCGGACCTGGCGAACCTCCGCACGGCTGCGGTGCGTGACGGGGACGACTACGTCGTCACGGGCCAGAAGATCTGGACCAGCCACGGCGACAAGGCCGACCGGATGTACGCCCTCGCGCGGACCGACCCACAGGCGAAGAAGCAGCAGGGTATCAGTTTCATCCTGCTCGACATGAAAGCGCCGGGCGTCACGGTGCGCCCGATCGTGCTGATCGGCGGCAGGTCCGAGTTCTGCGAGGTGTTCTTCGACGGCGTGCGGGTGCCGGCGAGAAACGTCAT
>JAGOXN010000372.1 GCA_018059685.1 Steroidobacteraceae bacterium
GCTCTCGCGCACGGCCATCGCCGAGGGCCGTGCACCACTCACCGTGCGTGACGTCACGACGGCGATGATCAAGGCGTACGAGATACAGGGCGTGATTGCGCTCGAGAACAGCTTCAACCGCTTCGGGCTCGACCACGTGCTGCTGGTGCGCGTCGCCTCGACCGCGATCGCGACGCGCATGCTCGGCGGCACGCAGGAGCAGGTAGTGAACGCCCTGTCGAACGCCTGGCTCGACGGCGGCGCGCTGCGCGCCTATCGCCAGGCGCCCAACGCCGGTTCGCGCAAGGGCTGGGCCGCCGGCGATGCGACGAGCCGCGGCGTGCGTCTCGCGCTCATGGCGCTGCGCGGCGAGATGGGCTACCCCTCCGCGCTGACGGCGAAGACCTGGGGCTTCCAGGACGTGCTGCAGGGCGGCCGGCCCCTGCGCCTTGCGCAGGGCTATGGCTGCTACGTGATGGAGAATATCCTCTTCAAGATCTCGCATCCTGCCGAGTTCCACGCACAGACGGCGGTGGAGTGCGCGCTCGCGCTGCATCCGGTGGTGAAGGACCGTCTCGACGACATCGACCACGTCGTGATCGAGACGCAGGAGCCCGCCGTGCGCATCATCGACAAGACGGGTCCGCTCGCGAACCCGGCCGACCGCGACCACTGTCTGCAGTACGTGACGGCGATCGCGCTCGTCTTCGGCCGTCTCACGGCCGCGGACTACGAGGACGCGGTGGCCCGCGATCCGCGCGTCGACGCGTTGCGCGACCGGATGGTGGTGCGCGAGAACGTGCAGTTCACCGAGGAGTACTACGCTCCGGACAAGCGCTGCATCGGCAACGCCATGCAGGTGCACTTCCGGGACGGCAGCTCGACCGCGCGGGTCCACGTCGACGTGCCGGTCGGTCACCGCCGGCGCCGCGCCGAGGGCATCCCGCTGCTCGTGAAGAAGTTCGACGCGAGTGTCGTGGCGCATTTCGGCGCGGCGCAGGCCGCGAAGATCCGGGCGCTGTTCGCGGACCGGGCCAAGCTCGAGGCCCTGCCGGTTCACGAATTCATGTCGGTGCTCGTGAAATGAGCTGACGCGCGTCTCGAGCCTTCAGTATGGCCACACCCAGTTCGAGATCTCCTCGCGGTCCGTGCCGTGGTCGTGCGCGTACCTGAGGTTGTCGATGATGGCATCCCGCATCTCCTCCTTCAGATGCGCGCCACGGGCGGCGAGGCCCGGCACGCGGTCGATCACGTCGATGACGAGATCGAAGCGGTCGATCTGGTTGAGGATCGCGAGCTCGAGCGGCGTATTGATGTTGCCTTTCTCCTTGTAGCCGCGCACGTGCAGGTTCTCGTGATTGGCGAAGCGGTACGCCAGCTTGTGGATGAGCCACGGGTAGCCGTGGAAATTGAAGATGACCGGCCGGTTCGTGGTGAACAGCCCGTCGAACTCCCGGGCGCTGAGACCGTTCGGGTGCTCGGACGCCGGCTGCATCCTGTAGAGATCCACGACATTTACGAATCTCAGCTTCAGTTCGGGCAGCCGCTCCCTCAGGATGGCCGTCGCCGCCAGGGCCTCGAGCGTCGTGACGTCGCCGCAGGCCGCCATCACGACGTCCGGCTCCGAGCCTGCATCGGTGCTGGCGCGCCGCCAGATGCCGATTCCCTTGGCGCAGTGCACGATCGCCTCGTCGATCGTGGTGAACTGCATGTGCTTCTGCTTGTCGGCGACGATCACGTTGATGCAGTCCGTGGACCTGAGGCACTGGTCGGCGACCGCGAGCAGGCAGTTGGCGTCGGGCGGCAGGTAAATCCGCGTGACCGACGGGCTCTTGTTGGTCACGACATCGATGAAACCCGGGTCCTGGTGCGAGAATCCGTTGTGGTCCTGTCGCCAGACGGTCGACGACAGCAGGATGTTCTGGGAGGACACCGGCGCCCGCCACGGCACGTGGTTCTTGCAGATGTCGAGCCACTTCGCGTGCTGGTTGAACATCGAGTCGACGACGTGCGCGAACGCCTCGTAGGTGTGGAAGAGGCCGTGGCGTCCCGTCAGCAGGTAACCCTCGAGCCAGCCGAGCAGCGTGTGTTCGGAGAGCATTTCCATCACGCGCCCGTCACGGGCGAGTTCGCCGCCGTCGGCATCCTCGGGCAGCAGGTCGGCCATCCAGGTCTTCTTCGATGCCTCGTACAGCGCCTGCAGACGGTTGGAGGCGGTCTCGTCCGGCCCGAAGACACGGAAGCTCGTCATGTTGTTGCGCATGACGTCGCGCAGGAACTCCCCGAGCGGCTTCGTGTTCTCGTGGCGGACAGCGCCGGCGTCGGGGACTTTGACGGCGTACTCGCGGAAGTCCGGCAGCCGGAGGTCGCGTCGCAGCTGGCCGCCGTTCGCATGCGGATTGGCGCTCATGCGCCGCTCGCCTCGTGGCGCGAGTTCGCGCAGGCCCGCGACCAGGCGTCCGCTCCTGTCGAAGAGCTCTTCGGGTCCATAGCTCCTGAGCCACTTCTCGAGCAGCTTCAGGCTCGCGGGGTTGTCCCGCACGTCCGACAACGGCACCTGGTGTGAGCGCCAGGAGCCCTCGGCCTTGTGTCCCTTGATCACTTTCGGGCCGGTCCAGCCCTTCGGCGAGCGCAGCACGATCATCGGCCATCGCGGGCGCTCCATGCGCTTCGTCGTGCGCGCGGTCTTCCAGATGGCCCGGATGTCGGCAACGACGCGGTCCAGCGTCGCCGCCATCTGCGGGTGCATGAGTTCCGGATCGTCGCCCTCGACGAAGTACGGCGTATAGCCGTAGCCACGGAACAGCGCTTCGAGCTCATCGTGGCTGATGCGGGCCAGGATCGTCGGGTTGGCGATCTTGTACCCGTTGAGATTGAGGATCGGCAGGACCGTGCCGTCGCGCTGCGGGTTCAGGAACTTGTTCGAATGCCAGGCCGTGGCCAGGGGGCCGGTCTCGGCCTCGCCGTCTCCGACCACGCAGGCGACGATCAGTTCCGGGTTGTCGAAGGCCATCCCGTAAGCGTGCGAGAGGCTGTAGCCGAGCTCGCCGCCCTCGTGAATGGAGCCCGGTGTCTCGGGTGTCACGTGGCTGCCGATGTGACCAGGGAATGAAAACTGCTTGAAGAACTTCCGGAGGCCTTCGAGGTCCTCGCTCTTGTCCGGATAGACCTCCGAGTAGCGGCCCTCCAGGTACGCCGGGCCGAGGACCCCCGGTGCGCCGTGCCCCG
>JAGOXN010000373.1 GCA_018059685.1 Steroidobacteraceae bacterium
CGCCGGCGCCGACACCTCGGCAACCGGGTCGACCGGGTCGGCTACCCCGGGTCGGCTATCCTGATTCGGTCGAGCCCCACACAGCCGCACAGCACTACTGCGCCACTAATACTACTATTGACTTCATAATATTAGTACGTGTTTAATATTCGCGAACATCATCTACTCTGCACTCGACATGACCCCCGAACCGAGCGCACCTGACTCGATTGACGCGGCGACCGCGCTCGTGCGCAAGTTCCAGCGGGAACTCGCGGCCGGGCTCACTTCGCTCGTGCTGCTGTCGGTCCTCGACGAAGCGACCGGGGATCTCTACGGCTACGAGATCGCGCGGCGCCTTGCGGGAGAGACCGGCGGCACGGGCCCGTTCAAGCAGGGCGCCCTCTATCCCGTGCTGCGCAACATGAGTGCCGCCGGCCTGCTGTCGAGCCGCGTGGTACCGTCCTACTCCGGTCCGCCCCGCCGCTACTACCGCATCACGCCGCTCGGGCGCGAAGTACTTGCATCGTGGCGGGCGACGTGGGCGGACACGCGCAGCTTCATCGATTCAATCGTGCAACGGCCCGGTCACCAGGAGACCCCGCCATGACGGCCGCGACACCGCGCACCATCGAGCAGTACCTCGACGCGCTGCGCATGGCGCTCAAGGGCGCCGATCCCGCGCTCGTGCAGGACGCCCTCTACGACGCCGAGGAGCACCTGCGCGCCGAACTCGCGCAGTCGGCCGGCGACGCCGAGGGTGACGTCCTCACCCGTATCGTGACGAGCTACGGCGCCCCGGACGAGGTGGCCGACGCCTACCGGGCCAACGAGGCGACGATCCAGAAGGCACTGCGAACACCGGTGCCCAGGCCGCGCAGTTCGGCCCTGGGCCGGTTTTTCGGCGTCTATGCCGATCCACGCGCCTACCTCTCGCTGCTCTACATGCTGCTCGCGCTCGTGACGGGCATCGTCTACTTCACGTTCGCCACGACGGGCCTGTCGCTGTCGATCGGGTTCGCGATCCTCATCATCGGCGTGCCCTTCTTCCTGCTGTTCGTCGGCATCGCGCGGATCGTCGCGCTCGCCGAGGGACGGATCGTCGAGTCGATGCTCGGCACGCGCATGCCGCGCCGACCCATGTACCCCGACCGCGAGACCCCGCTGCTCAGGCGGATCGTCGACATGCTCAAGGACCCGCGCACCTGGGGGACCCTCGTCTATTTCCTCGCAATGCTGCCGCTCGGGGTGTTCTATTTCACGTTTGCCACCGTGGGCCTCGTGGTCTCGATCGCGACGGTGATCGCGCCGATCTTCGTGCTGCTCTACCATGCGGGGCTGGTCGAGATCGACGGCATGGTCAGTTCGCCCCACCCGGCCCTGCTTCCGCTGATCTCGATCCTCGGGTTCCTGCTGCTCACGATCACGATGCATCTCGCACGGGGAATCGGCTACCTGCATGGCCAACTGGCGAAGACCCTGCTCGTCCAGGCGCGCGGCGCCGACTGAACGCATGCGCCGCACCGCGCGCGCGGCGGCGGCGATCGCACTGCTGGTGACGGGCTGCGGGCATGCGGGCGACCAACCCGCGGCGCCCACGCCACGAACCAGCGAGCTCCTCTGCCTGCCTGCCGACGAAGGCGGCCTGCGCGCGCGGCTCCAGGGCGCGATCGAGGCCGAAGTCGACTGGACCGGCAACGGCTCCCAGTGCCGTGGCGGCCCGCGCCCCGACGGTGACGGAGTACGACTGCTGTACAAGGGTTCGATCGACGGCGGCGAGCCCGTGCTCATCGTGTTCGGCATCGGCCCACTGCAGGAAGGACGCGCAGGGAGAAACGTCCCGGTGAACCTGACCCTCGTGCGGGAAGGTGCCGGCCAGTTCTTCGCGACCCAGGGCCCCGACAAGTGCGCCCTGGATGATGTGCGACAGGAGCCGCTGGACGGCGCGGAGCGCACGTACCGGCTCACCGGTCGCGGCTACTGCCTGCAGCCCGCGCGAGCGCTGGACGGCGAAGGCGCGGTACTCATGTCGCGCTTCGACGTGCTGGCGATCGTCGACTACCGATGAGGTCGCGTCGGTTCTCAGGCCGCGTGGTCGCACTGCTCGCGGTGCTGCCCTGGACCGCTGCGCCCGCGGCCGGTCCCGCCGAGGGCGCGAGACCGTTGTCCGCATTCCCGCGCGAGCGCGTCGTCATCGAGACGCGCAGCGCCCGTCGCCACGTCTTCCACGCATGGCGGGCCGACAACTTCGAGACCCGCGCGCAGGGACTCATGTTCGTCACGGAGCTGCGCCCCGACCAGGCCATGATCTTCGTCTACGATCCGCCACAGCCCGTGTCGATGTGGATGAAGAACACGCTGCTGTCGCTCGACATGCTGTTCGTCGATGAAGGGGGATGCATCGTCAAGGTGCACGATCGAGCCCGGCCCGGCTCGCTCGCCACGATCGCCGCGACCGTCCCGGTGGTGCTCGTCATGGAGATCGCGGGCGGCCAGGCCGGTGATCTCGGCATCGCAGTCGGTGACCGTGTCACGCGGCCCGAGGCCGACTGGCCGCACGCGGTCCGCGCCTGCAGTCCCAATGCAAGGTAGTTTCCGCAGTTTCGAGCGGGTTCGCGACGCGCAATCATGCGCGGCGGGCGGACCTTCCGCCGCGAGGAGTCCAGGGGAGTCCCTATGAACAAGCGCCGCGTCAGCAAGCGCCTCGTCCTCGGCATCACAACGGCCCTGGCCGCACTGGGCGGCGCTGCCACCCTCGCGGCGGACGTGACGCCGCCCTGGAACGACGAGGTCGGCCAGTGGTTCGTGGCTCCGTTCGTCGGCTACACCTGGCTCGACAGCGACCGCCTGCTGGAGGACGACGTCCATTACGGCGCCTCGCTCGGCAGGCACCTGAGCAAGCACCTGACCGTACAGCTGACGGGCTACACCGGCGACTACGACAACGACGGGTTGCGCCCGGAGTGGACGTGGCCCGCGTCGTTCAACGGGTCCATCACCGGCGCGTCGCTCGACCTGATGGGCGTATTCGCGCGCGAGAGCCGCTTCTCGCCCTATCTGCTCGCAGGCGCGGGAGTGCAGAGCTCGAACTACGAGGGTCTCGAAGGCGACGACAACGTCGCGCTGTCGGTGGGGCTCGGTGCCCTGTGGGATCTGTGGCGCAGCGCCGACGGATCGCGGACGGTGCAGCTGCGTCCGGAGGCCCGCACTCGTTTCGACTTCCA
>JAGOXN010000374.1 GCA_018059685.1 Steroidobacteraceae bacterium
GGTATCTGGGTCAGCACGTTGACGATGCGGTACCGGTGGCGCGGTTCATCGATCCACGCCAGAAACTCACAATTGGGCTCCAGTAAGTGCCCGATAGCCTGGAAGTCGGCATCCGACAATAGCTGCATCCAAAAGCCCCGGACTCCGAGAGGCCGTACCAATGAACTGGCATGAGCCTCCCGGAACGTGAGCCGCTTAGCGAGCGGCGACCTTCCGCGGAGCGCTTACAGATGCTTCCGCGGTGTAGCTGATGTCGTCGGCGCCGGCCTGCTTGAAGATTTCTTTGGCGCGGTCGATTTCCTCGCTGCTCTCCGCGTGTACCGAGAGCAGGATATTGCCGCCCTTTATCTTGCCTTCATACCGCTTGGCGTAAGCGCGCAAGGAACCGCGTTCTTCCCGGCTGAGGCCTGACCGGCCACGCTCTCTGCCTTTCAGACAAGGCGGAGGTGCGTGGTGACGGTGAGGCTGACGGATAAACAACGAGTGGCGATGGACGCGCTGCAGGGGGCGCGGGCGGCGGGGCTCGGACTGAGCGCGTACGCGCGAGCACACGGGCTCAACGCGCGACAGTTGCATGATTCGGTCGTCGCGCTGCGCCGACGCGGCGTGCTGCCGCCGACGGATCGACCGCGGCCGCGCAAGGGTGCGTTTGTCGCGGTGCGCGTCGTGAACACGCCGCCGTCACCATCGATGCGGCCATCGCCGCCGCGCACCGGGATGGTCTGCCGAGTAATCCACGCAGCTGGTCTGGTGATCGAGTGCGGCGAGTGGCCACCGACGGCATGGCTGCTGTCGCTGGCATCGGGATCGCGAGATGCTGCGTCCTGACCGTGACGTCGAGCGGGTGTACCTGCACCGCGCACCGGTCGACATGAGGAAGCAGATGGACGGCCTGTCGCTTCTGGCGCAGGACGTCATGCGGCAGGACCCGCTGTCGGGATCGATGTTCGTGTTCGTCAACGCGCGACGCAACAAGCTCAAGATTCTGGTCTGGGAGCGCAACGGCTTCATCGTCTGGTACAAGCGCCTCGAGCAGCAGCGCTTTCATTGGCCACGCGGAACCGGCGAGGCGGTCCTCACACTCACGGGTCAGCAGCTCAACTGGCTGCTCGACGGCTACGATGTGTGGCGCATGAAGGCGCACGAAGTGCTACATTTCTCGGTGTTTTCGTGAGTGTGCAGCGTTCGCATGCGATATAATTTCGCGCGTGAACTCACTCTCGCCAACGCCTCCGGCACCGACCGACGTGACGACGATCGTCGCGCGGCTCGCCGAACTCGAGGCGCGCGATTCGGCACGCGATGAACGACTGCGGCTGCTCGAGGAAGAGAACCGCTGGCTTAAGGCGCAACTCTACGGCCGCTCCTCCGAGAAGCGTCCGGTGGAGGATCACTCGCCCGACCAGGCGTGGCTGTTCAACGAGATCGAGGTGCTGGCCGCCGCGGCGCCTGAGGCCCCCGAGACGATCACCATCCCGGCCCACGACCGGGCGAAGCGCGGCCGCAAGAAGCTGGCGGCCGATCTGCCGCGCGTCGAGATCGTGCACGACCTGCCCGAGGAGCAGAAGGTGTGCCCGGTGGACGGGACGGCACTCGAGCGGATCGGCGAGGAGACTTCCGAGCAGCTCGAGTTCATCCCGGCACGGGTGCGGGTCCTCAAGCACATCCGGCCGAAGTACGCCTGCCCGTGCTGCCGGCAGGGGGTGCGGATCGCCCCGCCGCCGCTGGCGATCTTCCCGAAGAGCATCGCCACCCCCTCGCTGCTCGCCCACATCATCACCGCCAAGTTCGTCGACGGCGTGCCGCTCTACCGCCAGGAGCCGCAGTTCGACCGGATGGGGATCCCGCTCGGCCGCGGCAGCATGGCGATCTGGGCGATCCGACTGGGCGGCACGCTCATCGTGCCGCTGATCAACCTGCTGAACGAGCACTTGCTCGCCGAGTCGGTCATTCACTGCGACGAGAGCCGATTGCAGGTGCTCAAGAGCGACAAGGCACCGACCGCCGACCACTGGATGTGGGTGCGCTGCGCCGGTCCGCCGGGACGGCGCATCGTGCTCTTCGACTACGACCCCTCGCGAGGAGGGGCCGTGCCGTTGCGGCTGCTGGAGGGGTTCCAGGGGACGTTGGTCACCGACGGCTATGGCGCCTACGACGGGGCGGCTGCAGTGCTCAAGCTGACGCACGCCGGGTGTATGGCCCATGCGCGGCGTTACTTCGAGGAGGCCAGGAAGGCCGGATCAAACGCCGGCCACGCCAAGGTCGCGCTCGAGTTCATCGGCAAGCTGTCGCTGGTCGAACGGTTGCTCTGGGATCGCGACCATCCCGTCACGGCGGCACAGCGGGTCGAGATCCGCCAGCAGAAATCCGTGCCGATCATGCGGGACTTCCACGCCTGGCTCGAGGCCCTCGCACCCCAGGTGCTGCCCGAGAGCCGCCTTGGCAAGGCTGTGTACTACACCCTCGGTCAGTGGCCAAAGCTCAGCGTGTTCCTGACCCACGGCGAGGTACCGATGCACAACAACCGCTGCGAGAACGCCATCCGACCGTTCGTCGTCGGTCGCAAGGGCTGGCTGTTCAGCGACACCGTCAACGGCGCCGTCGCCAGCGCCAACCTCTACTCACTCGTCGAGACCGCCAAGGCCAATGGCGTCGAGCCTCACGCCTACCTGACCTTCCTGTTCGAGCGGCTGCCGCAACTCAAGTCCGTCGAGGACTTCGAGGCCGTACTGCCCTGGAACGTCAAGGCCGCGGCCTCCATCCAGTAGCCGAGCCCGCGCATGGGCAACACCTGGATCGTCGATCTACGTCACTACCTGACGCCTGCCGGGGCGATGGCGGACATGCCGTCGCGCGCACGCCTGCTCGCCGAGTACTTCGCGAGCATCGTAGTCGACGCCACCTTCAACACTGACGAGGCACCCACCGTGCGCTGTCGGCGACGCCCGAAGCATCGCCGTTGCGTCGGCACCATCATGTGCTATCCCGCTGCCGATGATCTCGACCGAATCTACTGGTACTGCCCGGTCTGCGACGACAACGGCCTCATCAGCGGCTGGCAGAACACCCTCTGGGACGGATTCGCAGAAGAGCAGCCACGCGGTTAATTGCGCGCTTACAAACGGCCGTCCACGCTGATTGAGGACACCCCACTTACAGAATTTCCTTGTTCCCCGTTCGAATTGACGCTGATGCGC
>JAGOXN010000375.1 GCA_018059685.1 Steroidobacteraceae bacterium
GCGTGTTGCCCATGGCATGCGCCGCCTGGAGGAGTCCGGGCGGCGGGTTCGCCTCCTCGGGATAGATCTCCGAGTAGCACTCGTCCGCCGCGACCAGGAATCCATGCCGTTCCGCGAGCTCCAGCGCGCGTCGCAGGACGGGCTCGGGCATGACGGCGCCGGTCGGATTGCCGGGACTGCAGAGGAAGAGTACCTGGCAGCGATGCCACGTGGCTGCGTCGACGCCGTCGAGATCCGGCAGGTATCCGTTCCCCGGGCTGCAGTTCAGGTACACGGGCTCGGCGCCGGCGAGCAGGGCCGCTCCCTCGTAGATCTGGTAGAAAGGGTTCGGCATCAGCACGGCCGGCGCGCGATCCGTCGGGTCGGCCGCCGCCTGGACGAATGCGAACAGCGCCTCGCGAGTGCCGTTGACGGGCAGCACCATGTCGTCGCCTCGCACGCTGCCGGGAGGCAGGCGGAAGCGTCCCTCGAGCCAGCGGGCGCAGGCAGTGCGCAGGTCGGGCAGGCCGTGCACGAGCGGATAACTGCCGAGCGTGTCGAGCGACGCAGCGAGCGTCTCGCGGACGAACGCGGGCGGCGCATGCTTCGGCTCGCCGATCGAGAGCGGGACGTGGGCGAGGCCCGCTGGCGGCGAGAGGCCCTCGAGCAGCACGCGCAGCCGCTCGAACGGATAGGGACGCAGCAGCGTGAGCCGCGGATTCATCCGGTGGTCAGGCGATCCCCGCCGTTTCGCGGCGGTCGAGCGCTTCGCCGAGCCGCGACCGCAGGCGTTCGCGTGCATCGTCGTCGAGCGGTCGGCCGCGCTCGTCGGTGACGCTGAACACGTCCTCCGCGCGTTCCCCGATCGTCATGATGCGTGCCGTCACGATGTCGACGCGCTCCGCGAGCAGCACCTTGCCGATCTCGGAGAGCAGCCCCGGCCGATCGCCGGCGATCAGTTCGAGGACCGTGCGCTGCTGGACGTTGTCGTCGCTGAAGGAGATCTGCGTCGGCGTCGAGAACATCCGCACCTGGCGCGGCGCCCGGCGCGTCACCACGGTCGGTTCGGTTTCCGGCCGCTGCAGCACGCGCCACAGGTGCTGCTCGATCTCCTGCACGCGGTGACGGTCGGCAATCGGCGTGCCCGTGTCTTCCATCACGAGGTAGGTATCGAGGCTCAGGCCACCGTCGAGGGGCGTGACGCGCGCCTCGAGGATGTTGAGTCCCATCTGGTCGAGCAGGGCGGTGGTGCGCGCGAAATTCTGCTGCGTGTGCGGCATGTAGGTGAGCACCGCGTTGCCGCCGCGCTCCGGCGTGTCCCTGACCGCCACCAGCGGCGAGGCGTCGCCCGGTTCCCGCTCGATGAGCAGCCGCGTGTGCCAGGCGATTTCGGACGGCGTGTGGCGCAGGAAATAGCCGTCGCTCAAGCGCGCCCACACCGCCTCGACCCGCGTCGCCTCGGCGCCCGCGCGGGCCAGCAGTTCGCGTGCCTCGGCGCGCGTCTCCGCGACCAGCTCGTCCTTGTCGACGGGCGTCTCCAGGCCGCGCCGCAGCACGCGCTTGGTGCGCTCGAAGAAATCGTGGAACAGCGAGGAGCGCCACGAGTTCCACAGCTTCGGGCTCGTTCCGCGCACGTCCGCCACGGTCAGCAGGTAGAGGTAGTCGAGGTGCGTCTGGTCGCCGATGGCGCGCGCGAAATCCTGGATCACCTTGGGGTCGGAGATGTCCTTCTTCTGTGCGGTGACGGAGAAGAGCAGGTGATTGCGCACGAGCCAGGCGACGAGCCGCGCGTCGTAGCGCGAGAGGCCCTGTTCCAGGCAGAAGGCTTCCGCATCCACGGCGCCGAGTTCCGAATGGTCGCCGCCGCGGCCCTTGGCGATGTCGTGGAACAGCGCCGCGAGGTACACGATCTCGGGTTTCGGCAGCGTCCTCATGAGCCTCGACAGCCCGGGAAACTCGTGGTCGAACTGCGGCAGGGCGAGTCGCCGCAGGTTGCGCACCACGAAGAGCGTGTGTGCGTCCACCGTGTAGACGTGGAAGAGGTCGTACTGCATGCGACCGACGATGCGGCCGAAGGCGGGTATGTAGCGACCGAGCACCCCGTACAGGTTGAGGCGCCGCAACTCGTGCGTGACCCCGACGGGCGCCTGCAGCAGCTCGAGGAACAGGCGGTGATTGCGCGGATTCTGGCGGAACTCCTCGTCGATCAGCCAGAGATGGCGGCCGAGCGCGCGGATGGTCGACGCGCGTACGCCGCGCAGCCCCGGATGATCCTGCATGATCCGGAAGAGCTCGAGGATCGCCGAGGGCTGGCGCGCGAAGACATCGTCGCCGGTCACCTCGAGGTAGTCGTTGCGCACCTGGAAGCGCGCGTTGAGCGGCAGAATCGTGCTGCCCCCGTCCGAGAGGATGGCTTCCCGGAACAGCTGCAGCAGCATCTCGTTCAGCAGGCTCACGTCCATGACCGTGCGGTAGTAACGCTGCATGAACTGCTCGACGGCGAGCGTGTAGGCGGCGTCCTCGTAGCCGAACATCTGGGCGATGCGGACCTGGTGGTCGAACAGCAGGCGGTCCTCGCGCCGGCCGGTGATGACGTGCAGGGCGAAGCGGACCTTCCACAGGAACGCCTGTGCCGCGCGCAGCTTGCGCAGTTCGTTCGCAGTCAGGAATCCGTGCTGCACCAGCTCGTCGAAGGTCTCGGCGCCGAAATGGCGCTTCGCCACCCAGCCGATGGTCTGGATGTCGCGCAGGCCGCCGGGGCTCGCCTTGACGTTGGGCTCGAGGTTGTAGGCCGTGTCGTGATAGCGGTGATGGCGCGCCTGCTGCTCGGCGACCTTGGCCTCGAAGAACGCCCGCGACGACCAGATGCTCTCCTGGCCGAGCGCGCGCCGCATCGACTGGAACAGGTGCTCCGGGCCAGCCAGCAGCCGCGCCTCGATCAGCGTCGTCGCAACGCTCACGTCCGCGCCGCTCTCGCGCTGGCAGTCGTCGATCGAGCGGACGCTGTGCCCGATCTCGAGGCCGATGTCCCAGAGGAACGCCAGGAACCGTTCGATGCCTTCGTGCCCGTCGTCCACCCCGCGCTTCGGCAGGAGGATCATCACGTCGATGTCCGAGCAGGGGTGCAGTTCGCCGCGCCCATAGCCGCCGACGGCCACGAGGGCCACGTCCTTCTCGCCGGGACCGGCGTGCAGCGTCCAGGCCCTGCGCAGGA
>JAGOXN010000070.1 GCA_018059685.1 Steroidobacteraceae bacterium
CATGATCCCGAGCGACTCGCCACACTGGTCGATGGAGCGGAACAGTGGCGCCTTGATGAGCTGCAGGTCGCGCTGGTAGCCGGAGGGGAGCTTCGCCGTGATGCCCAGCACCTCGGCGAGGCACGCCTGCGCAGTCGCCGTGCGGCCGCGCACCAGTTCGAACACGTCCGGGTTGCGCTTCTGCGGCATGATCGACGAGCCGGTCGTGAAGGCATCGGGCAGCGCGACGAAGCCGAACTCGCGGGTGTAGAAGAGGAGGAGGTCGGAGGCGAGCCGCCCGAGGTCCTGCATCAGGAGGGCGACCTGGAACAGCACCTCCGCCTCGGCCTTGCCGCGCGAGAGCTGCACCGCCGTGACGGGTTCATGGTTCTCGGGAAAATCGAGCCGCGTCCGGGTGCCGTCGCGGCTGACCGGCAGGTTCGGCGTGCCGTAGCCTGCCGCGGATCCGAGCGGATTCTTGAGGATGCGGCGATGCGCATGACGCAGCGCGGCCGCGTCGTCGTCGATCTCCGCTGCAAACCCGCGCGCCCACAGGCCGACCGAACTCGGCATGGCCTGCTGCATGTGGGTGTAGCCCGGCAGGGCGATGTGTCCCTGTTCGGCCGCGAGTGATTCGAGCGACGCGGCGACTCGGCGCGCACCCTCCGCGAGGTCCTCGACGGCATCGCGCAGGTACAGCCGCAGTGCGGCGAGTACCTGGTCGTTCCGCGAGCGGCCGGCGTGCAGGCGCGCACCTGCTTCGCCGATGCGGCGCGTCAGGTGGGTTTCGAGCGCCGTCTGCCCGTCCTCGAGCTCGAGCGTGACCTGCCACTCGCCGCGCGCATGTGCCGCGCCGATCTCCGCGAGGCCGCCGCGGATGGCCTCGAGCTCGCCCGCGGAGAGAAGTCCCGCGTCGTGCAGCATCTCCGCGTGGGCGATCGAGGCCCGTACGTCGTAGGCGACGAGGCGATCGTCGAGCCCATGGTCCTCGCCCGCGGTGTAGCGCAGCACGCGCTCGTCGAGCGGCGCACCCTTGTCCCACAGTCTGCTCACGCGGGCCTCCCTCAGGCGGCGCCCTGCTCGGCCGGACTCAATGCCTGCGTATCGAGGACCACCAGCGTCCCGGTGCCTTCGTTGGTGAAGATCTCGGCGAGCAGCGCATCGGGCGCCGCGTACGAGATCACGTGCACGCGCCGCACGCCGCCGCGGATGGCGGACTCGATGGCGCTCGATTTCGGCAGCATGCCGTCGGACAGCGCCCCTTCCTCGCGCAGGCGGCGCAGCCCCGCGACGTCCGTGTAGGAGATGAGCGAACGCGGATCGTCGAGTCGCTCGAGGATGCCGGGCGCGCCCGTGCAGAGGATCAGTTTTTCGGCGACCAGCGCGCCGCCGATCGCGGCGGCGACCGTGTCCGCATTGATGTTGAGCAACTGGCCCGCGCCATCCGCCGACAGCGGGCTCACGACCGGCAGGAACCCGGCGTCGAGCAGCCGCGTGAGGACGGAGGCGTCGACGCCGTCGATGTCGCCCACCATGCCATAGTCCACGACCTCGCCGCTCGCGAGCGTAACGGGGGGGCGCCGGTGAGCCTTCACGAGGCCGCTGTCCACGCCGCTCACGCCCACGGCGCAGATGCCGAACTCCCGGCAGTAGGCGAGCAGGCGGGTATTGACGAGCCCGTTCAGCACCATGCTGGTCGCGTCGATGGCGGCGGCGTCGGTGATCCGCCGACCCTGCACCATGCGCGTCTCGACGCCCATCCTGGCAGTGACTTCGTCGAGCTGCGGGCCGCCGCCGTGCACGAGCACGACGCGGATGCCGAGGTGGTGCAGGATCGCAACCTGCTCCATGAAGGCCCGCAGCGTCGCGACGTCGCGAAAGGCGCCGCCGCCGGTCTTGATGACGAAGACCTTGCCCTTGTACATGTGGATGTACGGTGCCGCGCCCCGCAGCGCCCGCACCGTCACGGCCTGTTCGCCCTTCTGTCCGATCATTGCCTCGATCACCCCTTGAGCAGTCTGTAGAGCACGGCCATCTGCACGACCAGGCGGTTCGCGGCCTCCTGGATCACGCGGCTGCGCGGCCCGTCCAGGATCTCGTCCGCCACCGCGACGTTGCGTCGCACGGGCAGGCAGTGCATGAAGTGGCAGTCATCGCGCGCGCCGGCGAACCAGTCCTCGCGCACGCACCAGCCGCCGAGCGGCTGCCGCAGGCGGGATTCCGCCTCGGCGTCACCGTAACAGGCCGGCGAGCCCCATTCCTTCGCATAGACGACGTGTGCACCCGCGAGCGCCAAGCGACGGTCGCAGGTCTCGCTGAGCGAGCCTCCAGACGCCTGCGCCGCGGCACGCGCCTTCGCCATGGTCGCCTCGGGCAGTGCATAGCCGTCGGGTCGCAACACCACGACCTCCATGCCGCGCTGCGCTGCCATGTGCACGGTCGCCGCGGGCACCGCGAGCGGCAGCGCCCGTGGATGATAGACCCAGCTCAGGACGAACTTGCCCTGCGCCGGTACTCCGAGGTCATCCATGGTCTTCCAGTCCGCGAGCGCCTGGCACGGGTGGTTGACGGCCGATTCCATGTTCACGAACGGCTTGTCGCAGAGATCGGCCATCTGCCGGAACTGGGTTTCGGCCAGGTCGGCCGCGAGGTCCTTGCCTTCGGCGAAGGAGCGGATGCCGAGCGCGTCGCAGTAGGACGCGAGTACCGGGATCGCCTCGCGCACGTGCTCGGCCGCGCCGGCATTCATCACCGCGCCGGTACGCGTCTCCACCTGCCACGTGCCCTGGCCAGGTGTCACGACGAACGCCGTGCCCCCGAGGCGCATCATCCCCGCCTGGAACGACGACAGCGTCCTGAGCGACGGATTCATGAACAGCAGGCCGAGGATCCGGCCCGCGAGCGCCCTGGGCTCGGGATGGTCCTCGAGTCTCTGCGCGAGGCCGATCAGATCGATCACTTCGTCGCGCGTGAAATCGGCGAGATCGAGCAAGCGTTTCATCGTGGCTCACCCGGGCAGGGAAGCGAGTGCATCGCGGAGCTCCCGCACGTGCGACTCGTCGAGGACATACGGCGCGAGGACGCGCACCACGTTGGGATCGCCGCTGGTGCCGGTCAGTATGTCCCGCTCGAGCAGTTCCCGCTGCACGTCCCTGGCCGGTCGCCGCGTGCGCAGGCCCGCGAGCAGCCCGGCGCCCTGGACCGATTCCACCGGGCCCACGACGCAGGTGTCGCGGAGCTGACGCGAGCGCTCGCGGACGTTGGCGAGCAGTCCCTCGCCTTCGATGATGTCCACGACGGTCTCGATGATGGCGCAGGCCATCGGCCCGCCGCCGAAGGTGGTGCCGAGGTCGTCGGTCTTCAGGTGTGCGGCGACGTGGTCCGCCATCAGCAGGGCCGAGCAAGGGAATCCCGCGCCGAGTGCCTTGGCCGTCGTGAGCATGTCGGGCGCGACACCGTGCATGCTCGCCGCGAACGGAAAGCCGGTGCGCCCCATCCCGCACTGGACCTCGTCGCAGATGAGCAGCGCACCCGCATGGATCGTGCGCGCCCGCAGCGCCGCGAGGAACCTCGCGCCCAGGTCCACTGCGCCCGCGACGCCCTGCACGGGTTCGACGATCACGGCGGCCGTGTCGGCCGAGACCGCGCGCTCGACGGCCGCGAGGTCGCCGCGCGGAATGAACTCCACGTCGAACGGCGCCTGCGGGAATCCGTACCATTTCTTCGCTGCGCCCCAGGTCACGGCGCCTGCCGCCGCAGTTCGCCCGTGGAAGCTGCCCTCGATCGCGACGACCTTGCGCCGACCGGTGATGCGCAGTGCCGTCTTGATCGCGTTCTCGTTCGCCTCCGCGCCCGTGCTCACGAAGAAAACGGTGTCGAGACCGAGGCCCGCGAACCGCGCGAGCCGCGTGGCCGCGCGCTCGCGAACCTCGAGCGGCACCGCGTTGCTCTGGAACAGCAGCGTCCGCGCCTGCGATTCCAGCGCCGCGAGCAGGCGCGGATGCGAATAGCCGAGCGCGGCGACCGCGTGACCGCCGTAGAGGTCGAGGATCCTGCGGCCGTCCCGGGTGTGCAGGTGCACGCCCTCCCCGCGGACGACGTCGATCGGCCACTGCGCGTAGACGGGGGCGAGGTGGTCGGTACTCACGTCCAACCCGGCGCCGGCGCCATGAGTCCCGCCGTCTCCTCGTAGCCGAGCATGCGGTTCATCCACTGCACGGCGCCGCCCGCGGCGCCCTTCGTGAGGTTGTCGATCGCGCACATCACGGCCACCGTCCCGCCGTGCGCGACGCCGGACAGCTGTGCGAAATTGCTGGTCGCAACGTCCTTCACGCGCGGCAGGTCGCCCCCGACGCGCACGAACGTCGACTGGTCGTAGTACTCGCGCAGCGAGTGGACGAGCTCGTGACTCGTCAGCGGCGCGCGCGCGACGGCCTGTACCGTGACGTGGATGCCGCGCGCGAACGGCCCCGAATGTGGCACGAAGCTGAGCTCTGCCGCGACGCCGGTGGCGGCCCCGACGAGGGCCCTGACTTCGGGCGCATGGCGGTGCGCCAGCGCGTTGTAGGCGTACAGGTCGCCATGGCGTTGCGGGTGGTGCGTGCCCGTCGTCGGCTGTCGTCCCGAGCCCGTGCTGCCGGTGACACCGCTCGCAAACAGGTGCGGCTCGACGAGGCCGAGCGAGAGCAGTGGCACGCTCGCGAGCAGCAGCGCGGTCGCGAAGCAGCCGGGGTGCGCGACGTGCGGCGTGTGCAGTGCGTTCTGGTGCTCGGGCACCGCGCAGGTGAACTGCGGAATGCGTGCTGGTGCGCCATGCCCGTGCTTGTACACGGCCTCGTAGGCGGCGGCGGTCCGGTAGCGGAAGTCCGCGGAGATGTCGACGACGCGCGGCCGCGTACCCGCCTGTTCGGCTGCCGTGAGCAGCCGGTCGATCAGGCCGGCCGACACGCCATGGGGGGCGGCCGAGAACACGGCGGTGACCGGATTCGCAGTGACGTACTCGATCACCTCGTCGTGCCCTGCGAAGCGCAGATGCGGCAGCACTGGCTGCAGGTGGCGGAAGAACTGCGTCACGGGCTCGTCGGGCTGGCTGTCGGATGCGACGGCCGCGAGATCGAGGTACGGGTGGCCGGCGAGCAGCCGGAGCAGCTCGCCGGCCACGTAGCCGGTTCCGCCGAGTACGACTGCCGGAACCCTGGCGCTCATTCCGACACCGCTGGCCGCGTCCGGGCCCCGAGGCCCAGCTTCTCGATGACGTGGTCGCCGAGAGCCGCGCCCGCCGTGATGGCGTTGCAGGCCCGCACGCCCATCTGCTCCTCGATGATGTTGACCCCCACCGCATTGTCGGTGGAGGGGCCCGTGACGGCACAGGGCTCGATCTCGAAGCGCTCCCGCAGCAGCTTCACGCCGCCCCAGGCCGCCACCGGATCATTGGCAGAGAGCACCACGGCGGTCAGTGCGCGACGCACGTCGTCCGCGGCGAGGATGGCCTCGACGCCGTAGGCGCCCAGGATGCCGTCGCCGAGTTCGAAGACGACCACGTCGGGATGGCCCTGGGTCATCTCCGTCAGCATCGTGCGCGTGAGTGCCGGGCCCGAAGCGGAGGTCGTCGTCACGATGCCGAGGTCGGTGAAGATCATGCTGCGGCGGGCGCCCGAGTCCTCCATCGCGAGGATGTCGCGACGCAGGGACACGCCGGTCGCCTTGAAGGCGTGGACCGAGAGGCCGCGATGCCGCATGCGGCTCACGATCGCGCAGGCCGCGGCGGTCTTGCCCGCCTCCATGCAGGTGCCCGCGAGCGCGACCACCGGCACTCCGTGCGCATCGAGCGATGCCGCATAGTCGAGCTTGCGGTGGCCGACCCGCGCGGGGACGCCGATGCGCTCGCCGAGGAACGGAAACTGCAGCACGCAGCCGAGCACCCGGCAGTCGAAGGGCTTGCCCTTGTCCGGGTTGACCGAGTCGCACACGCCGAGCACGCCACCGATGTTGAGCACCTGCAGGATGTCGCCGGCCTCGACCTTGTCCGGTATGTGGCCCGAGTAGCCGAAGAGCGCCTGGCGATGCCCAAGCGCCCCCACGATCACGTCGCCGCGCGAGACCTTCGCCATGCGGCCGCTGGTGAGTTCCAGCGTGTTGTACGTGGACTTGTTGTTCAGGATCTCGACCACCAGCGCGACCCCTTCCTCGCAGGGGAGATCCTGTGTCGCGATGCGGACCTCGTGGCTCAGGCCGCAGGCCTGAGCGATAGAGGCGATCTTGTCGACGACGACGGTCTTCATCGGCTTCGCTCCCGCACCGTGGTCTTACGGGCGCCCGGCCCGGGTGTAGAAGATGCCCGGCAGCGCAAGCATCTTCGAGAAGCCGTGTGCCTCCTCTGCGGTCCACTCGCCGGCAGACTCGCCGTAGGCGCCCTTCGAGGCCTTCATGAGCGAGTACGGCGAAGAGACGCCTTCGACGAACGCGACTCCCGGACGGAACAGGACCTGGACCTCGCCTGTGACGCGCTGCTGGCTCGCGACGAAGAACGCCTCGATGTCGCGGCAGACGGGATCGAGGTGCTGCCCTTCGTGGACGAGGTCGCCGTAGGGCCCGGCGAGCGTGTCCTTCAGGCGCGCCTGCCGCGCCGAGAGCACCAGCTTCTCGAGCTCGCGGTGCGCGGTCAGCAACACCTCGGCCGCCGGCGCCTCGAACGCCACGCGGCCCTTGAAGCCGATGATGGTGTCGCCCAGGTGGATGCCGCGCCCGACGCCGAATCGCGCGCCGATCGCCTCGACCTGCTCGATCAGGCTCACCGGGTCGAGGGCCGTGCCGTCGAGCGAGCAGGGGATGCCCTTGTCGAATCCGATCGTGTGGCGTTCCGGCGCATGGGGGCGCTCGAACGCATCCCGCGTGAGGACCCACGCGGTGTCCGGGATGCACTCGTGCGAGGTCAGTGTCTCCCTGCCGCCGATCGTCGTGCCCCACAGGCCGCGGTTGACGGAGTACGCGGCCCCGAAGGGCGGGACGGGGAGGTTCCGCGCTTCGAGGTAGGCGAGCTGCTCGGGACGCTTGAACGCGCGGTCGCGTACCGGCGCCAGGATCTCGAGCTCGGGCGCCAGTGTGCGCAGCGCCACCTCGAACCGGACCTGGTCGTTGCCCGCGGCCGTGGAGCCATGCGCGACCACCTCGGTGCCGAGCTTGCGCGCCCACTGCGCCACCGTCTGCGCCTGCAGCACGCGTTCGGCTCCGACGCACAGGGGGTACAGGTTGCCGCGGCGGACATTGCCCATCACGAGGAACCGGAGCACCTGGTCGAAGTACGCCGGCCGCGCATCGACGAGGTGGTGGGCCACGGCCCCGAGTTCCTGCGAACGCTGCCCGAGCACCCGCGCGGCCTCGGAGTCGATGCCGCCGGTGTTCACGGTCAGCGTGACGACGGGCCGGGCATGGGTCTCCGCGAGCCACGGCACGCAGAACGAGGTGTCGAGTCCGCCGGAGAATGCGAGCAGGATGGGCTTTGCGCCCGGGGTCGTCGCGGTCATGGGAATCTCAGCGTCCGAAGGAGGAACGGAGTCGATCATGCAGCCTGCGCTGCGGTCGCGCGCCTGCCGTCGCGATGAAGATGGTGTCGTCGCCGGCAATGGTGCCCACGATTTCGGGCCAGTGCGCCTTGTCGATGGCGATGGCGACGCTCTGCGCCGTGCCGATGGTCGTGCGGATCACGGTGAGGCTCGCGCCCGCGGCGCGATACCCCTTGAGGAACGCCCTCACGTCCTCGAAATGGCTCGGCGTGAGCGCGTCCTCGACCGCGGGCAGCAGGTAGCGGTCGGCGCCTTTCACGACGCCGAGCTCGCGCAGGTCGCGGCTCACGCTCGACTGGGTGGCCTCGACGCCCTCGCGGTGCAGCAGGTCGACGAGTTCCGCCTGTCGCCCGACCGCGGTCTGGCGCAGGATGCGCACGATGGCGTCCCGGCGCTGGATCTGCGGGTTCAGGTCGGTGGCCACGGAGAATCGTCCCGATCGGGTGAATAAACTTGATGCCAATGTGCATAATTATGCAGACCTTGTCAACCTGCGCCGTCCGCGGGCTCGCCGCGCCGCGGCCTGCCCGCGGAGTGCGGCCCGGAGTGCGGACGTGAACGATCGCCAGCTCGCGCTCGCGCGCCGCCTGCACGCGCTCGCCCGCACCGGACTGCATTTCTGCGCGAACGAGTTCGACCGCGAGCGCTACGAGGAGATCGAGCGGATCGCGGTCGAGCTCGTGGCGGGCGGCGAAGCCCCGGGTGCCGGGGAGATCCGCGCGGCCTGGCGGCTCGAGGAGGGCTACGTCACGCCGAAGGTCGAGGTGCGCGGCGCGGCTTTCCGGGACGGACGGGTGCTCCTCGTGCGCGAGCGACTCGACGGGCTCTGGACGCTGCCGGGCGGCTGGGCGGACGTGAACGAGACTCCCTCGGAGGCGGTGGAGAAGGAGATCGAGCAGGAGGCGGGGCTGCGCTGCCGCGCGGTGAAGCTCGCGGCGCTCTACGACCGCGGCCGTCACGGGCACGGGCAGTTCCTCTTCCACGCGTGGAAGGCGTTCTTCGTCTGCGAGATCCTGGGCGGGGAGCCGCGCGGCAGCTACGAGACCGACGCCGTGGAGTTCTTCGCGCTCGACGCGCTGCCCCCCATGTCGGTCGGCCGCAGCACGCCGCGCCAGGTCCTGCGCATGGCCGAGCACTGGCGCGAGCGGTCGCTGGCCACCGACTTCGACTGATCAGCGCTCGATGCGGTACTCGACGTCCGCGCTCTGCTCGAGACCGGCCTCGGCCTTGAGCGACCAGCGCGAGTTGAGCGTATAGCGCAGCTTGATCGTGTTGATCGACTCGGCGATCGAGATGCCGTAGCTCACGTACAGCCGTGGCGAGAGCGCCTTGCCGAGCACCACCGAGGTGTCGTCGTCACCCGTGCGCTCGACGGCAACCTCGTCCAGGCCGACGCGCGTACCGAGGCTCCCGAGCAGCAATCCGCCGCCGCTCATGGCGAGGCTCTGCGCGGCCATGTCGACGGTCGCGGCCTCGTTCGACTGAAGCGTGTTGATCGAGCGGCCGGTGAGCAGGTAAGAGAGCGCTTCGTTGTTCGACATCGGCGGGTCCGAGGACAGCGTGACGAAGGGATTGTCGAGCTGACCGCGCACGTTGACGGTGATGACGATGTCCTCGGCGACGATGTCGCGCTCGGCCACGAGGTCGAGCGTCGGATCGTCGAGCGGCTGGTTCTTGTAGCTCAGCACGCCGCGGGTGATGCGCACCATCTGTCCGAACGCGCGGAACTCGCCCTCGACGAGCCGGATCGCGCCGTTGCCACGCGGCACGTCCCCAGGCTCCGTGCTCACGGTGACCTCACCGCCGAGTTGCGCCCGAAGTCCCATGGTGTCGAGCCGTACGTCGTCGCCGAAGGCCATGCGTACCCGGCTGCGGATGCGCTGCAGCGTGGACGGACCGGTCTCCTCCGTCTCGACCCCGACGATGCGCTCGTCTGGCGAGGTGTTGACGGTCGTCGTCAGGTCCCGCGGCGAGATCCTGGCCTGCGGGATCAGCACCTCGCCCGTGACCAGGAAGCCGTCCGCCCCCGCCGTCAACGTGAGATCCGGGGACGCGAGGATCCTGAAGTCGGGACTGTCCGCGACGAGCAGCCCGTCTCCCTTCAGGTGCATGCGCCCCGTCATCACGCCTTCCGGCCAGGTGAAGCGGCCCTGCACCGAGAGGGGGCCCGTACGCGTCGTGGCGTTGCCCGAGAATTCGAGCTCGTCGCCGGCGAAACGACCGTCGAGCGTGATGTCCGACAGCGTCAGGTTCGTCCGGTACATCGCGAGACTCGCATCGCGCATCTCGAATTCGCCGTCGAAGCGCGGATCCCCGAGGCGCCCGCCGAGGCGGAGGGATCCCTGCAGGTGACCCGCCGACCGGTCGATCTCCGGGACGATGAGCGCGAGGCCGCTGAGTTCCGTGGATCCGACGCGCAGTTCCCCGTCGAGTGGCTGATCGGCAAGTTCCAGCCCGGGGGCGCGCCGCACGGTGGCCTGGCCCTGCACGCTCGTCCCGGCTCCCACGCGCAGTTCGGTGCTCAGGCGGACGGCCGTCGCGTCCGCGAGGACGGTCAACTGCCCGCGTCCCAGCTCGAATCGCTCCGTGCGGAACTGGTTGCGCCGGATGTCCACCGTCGGATCGTCGAGCAGCACGGTCGTGGCGCCGACCCAGTCCTCGCCCGCCTTGCGCTCCGCCCAGCCGCTCGCCTGGAGCTTGCCGTCGAACTCGCGCCGGCCGAACAGCGAGGTGAGGACGCGCCGCAACGGCCAGTCCTGCGCGCTGTAGAGGACGCGCCAGGACTCCGGCTCGCGGTGCCATTCGCCCTCGGCACAGAGTCGGGCGTCATCCGTGGTGAGGCAGAGGTGGGCGAGCTTGACCGCGTCCGGCCCGGCCTCGAGGGCCACTGGCTGGATGAGCTTCGAGCTGCCGTCGGGAAACGTGAGCGACACGTCGCTCAGCGTGCCCTGCCATCTGTGGGTCGCGAGGTCGAGGCTGCCGGCCGCGTCGATCGCTCCCTTGAAA
>JAGOXN010000376.1 GCA_018059685.1 Steroidobacteraceae bacterium
ATCCGGCGATGCTGCGTCTGTGGATGGAGACCATGTCCGGCGCCGGCCTCGACGCGGCCGCCCTTGAACAGATCCGCGCCAACTACGCCCGCGATGTCGCGATCCTTCCTCCGGATCGCGTGGCCGCACTGGCGGAAGCCGGCGGCTTCGCGCCGCCATTGCGCTTCCACCAGGCGGGGATGATCCATGGATGGTGCGCGCGGAGTACGACGGCTACTTCGCCACGCTCCCGCCGGCCGAATCCCTAGCCGGGTTCAGGATCACCGGCGGACGTCCCGAAGTCACCGCAGGATCTTCCATGCATCCTGCGTGCCGAGGGCCCGGGCCAACCTCCGCGCGCGACCCACCCAATGGTGACGTGGGTTGCTAGACGGTGCTGCCGACCGGATGCCGGATTTCAAAGCGCTTGAAGTCCACAACCTGCCTGGATTCGTCCACCTCGTCATGAGGCACCAGCAGGTAAGCCCATGGCTTGCCCCCTGCCGCGACAGAGAATTCCGTGGCGTGCCTGCACCACGTGGCGGCCGCGACCGCTTTGGCCCTCACGTCGTGGGAATCCATGTCCGTTCTTGCCTTGGTCTCGACCATGAGTATCCGGTCGTCGAGCTCCGCCACGAAGTCCGGGACGTACTCGGGTTGCTCGTGGCCGACGGTGTAGTAGATCTGGAACTGGCCTTTTGCCGGTTTGAACCACTTCAGCGCATCGCGCTCCAGCAACAGCGCGAACCGGCGCTCCGTGTCGGAGTGGAACTTCTGCAGCGGATACAGGCAACGCTTGAATCCGCCGAACAGCATCCGCTTGATCCCACCGCGGTCGTCGATGGTTTCGCGCAGGTCGCGGATCGGCTGCCCCGCCGCCGCGGTGTAGTTGCAGGCCCTCAACTCGGTGAAGCCCCGGCTGACCTTCACGTCGTAGCCGCCGCTCGCCTCCTCCCAGGCGTGTTCGGCCATCTGCGCGTGGATCAGGCGCCCCAGCTCTCCACCATGCGCCGAGAGGATCTGGTGCAGTTCGTCTTCGGAATGACCCTGCGACCGGTAGTAGGCCACCGCCTGACCCGCAAGGTCGTACAGCAGGTCCGATTGGGAGAAGTAGTCGACATCGTCGAAGTCGACGAGCGCCTTGACGAGATAGTCCTCCGGGCGGCGCTCGCGGACACCCGTCTCGCCGATCAGGGTCGTCCGGGTGCTGGTCCGCAGCGCCTGGATCACGATCTCCCGCTGGCCGGGTTGATAGTTCGGCAGCGGGCCCAGCGTAAAGGGCCGGAAGCCACTCGTGACCTCGCCCGCGGGCACCAGCGCGATGCGCGGGATGTCGATGGTCTGCCCCACCATCGTCCGCGTGACCGTGTCGACCACCCGTGTCAGATCCACCTGCGGCGCCTGATCGTCCACGCCCTCCAGAAGTTGACCTTGTGCGGGCGAGAGGCGTTTGCGTACCTCTTCCCGGATCTCGTTCTGCAGGCCCTCCTGCAGCAGGGCTGCGCTGGTGGGCGCCAAGCTCGGCCTGGCTTCATAGGTGGCGATGACCTCGCGCACCACGCGCGCCACGTCGATCTCCGCCTCGGTGACCAGCACCGGATGGGGTGCATCGGCAGACCGAAGGGCCGAGGCGCTGCCATCGCCCCCGGCCAGCGAGGCCGGAATCGTGGGGCCATCCCCCAGACCCAGCCGCGCCCACCCGTTGGGTTGCACCTGCACACTGACGGTCGGCGCGTCGTCTCCGGGAGCCTCCAGGATCAGCTGTTTCATACGAATCGGCGAGTCGCCGCGGTTGGCCTCGTCGACGATCTCCTGGAAGCGGTCGTGCGCCACGATGCTCAGCCGATCGACGGCTTCCACGCCCGTTCGTTCGCCGTAGGGAAGGCGCAAGCCGCGACCGATGCTCTGCTCGATCAATGTGCGCGCGTTGGCCGCGCGCAGGGGGACGATGGTGTAGAGGTTGGTCACGTCCCAACCTTCCTTGAGCATGTTGACGTGGATGACGATCTCGGTCGACTCGTCTGCGCTTTCCACGTTCAACAGCGCCTGGATCATGGCCTCCTCTTCGGCGCCACTGCGGCTGGAGTCCACCTGGATCACCTTGTCGCGATAGCGCCCGCCGTGGAACGCCTCGGACTCGATCAGCGACTTCAGTTGCCCGGCATGGCTCGTGTCCCGGGCGATCACCAGCACGAAGGGTTTGATCGCCTTGACGCCGTTCTCGCGCGCATAGGTCAGCAGTTCGGCCTTGGTGGACTCGTGCAGGCGCACGCCGTCCTCAAGCTTGATGCGCTCCAGTTGCTCGGGCGTATGATCGGCGGCCCTGAAGTTGCGCTGCGTCACCACCGCCGGCTCCTTCACGAAACCGTCCGCCATCGCGCGCGCCAGCGGGTAGTCGACCACCACGTTCTTGAAGGGCACCTGGCCCTTGCCCGATTCCACGAACGGCGTCGCGGTCAACTCCAGGCCGAACAGCGGGTCGAGTTCGTTGATGGCGCGCATGCCGGCCTGGGCGCGGTAACGGTGCGATTCGTCCATCAGCAGCACCAGATCCGGCAGGTTGGCCAGATGGTTGAAGTAGCTATCGCCCAGCACCTCGCGCATGCGCTTGATGCGTGGCTCCTTGCCACCGCGCACCTCGGAGTTGATCTTGGAAATATTGAAGATGTTGATCCTGATCTCGCCGAACAGCTCGCCGCCGGTGACGTTCTGCTGGTCGTAGTTGTCGCCGGTGATCACCCGCGGCGCGTTGATGGCGAACTCGCCGATGCCCTTGAACACGTACTTGGCCGTGTTGGGCGTGAAGTCGGCGATCAGCTTGTCGTAGATGGTCAGGTTGGGCGCCAGCACGAAGAAGTTGCGGATGCCGTGGGCCAGGTGCAGGTAGGCGATGAAGGCGCCCATCAAGCGGGTCTTGCCCACACCGGTCGCCAGCGCGAAGCACAGCGACGGGAACTCGCGTTCGAAGTCTTCCAGAGTCGGGAACTGAGCCTTCAGCGTGGACAGGATCGCGCCCACGTCGCGCTGCTTCCCCAGCATCTCCGGCGAGGCATCCAGTGCGCGGACCAGGGCGCCCAGCGAATCGGCCTGAGGCGGACGCAGCGACAGTCGGCCGGTCACGTGGTTCTGGATGCGCGTACTCATGGCTTCTCCTTGCCATCGCCGCCGTGGCGCTTCTTGTCCGCCGCCAGCGCCTTCGGCT
>JAGOXN010000377.1 GCA_018059685.1 Steroidobacteraceae bacterium
GCACCGCGTGATCGGCGGCACCATCGTCGGGCCGTCGGCCGGCGACATGATCGGCGAGGTGTGCCTGGCGATCGAGATGGGCGCGGACGCGACCGACATCGGCAAGACCATCCACCCCCACCCGACCTTGGGCGAGACGGTGGGCATGGCCGCCGAAGTGGCGCACGGCAGTTGCACGGACTTGCCGCCGATGCGTAAGAAGTAAGGCAAATCGCACTGCGGGGCAGGCAAGCGCCCCAAAGTAACGATGCAGGCAAAACGAAAAGCCCCCGCTCCTTCTTCACGAAGGAGCGGGGGCTTCGTTTTTCAACAGCAGAAAAGGCTTTAGTCGAGCGCGACCTGCGCCTTGAGCCAGAGCGTACGACCGGGTTCGTTGATGCGCAGATCCGTCACCTTTGCCGAACCAAAGTCCCAGCCACCCTTTCCAAGATGCTCGCGATAGGTGCGATCGAACACGTTGTCTACGCCGACCGTCAGCAAAGTAGTCTTGTTCGGACGATAACCGGCGTTTAGCCCCAGCGTCGCGAAGCCGGGGGTTGCACCCAGGTCCTGACCGTTCGCAACGATGCTGCCCGAGCCGATGTCGTAGCGATCCTGCTTGGCGACCATGCGCACCATCGCACCGTACGAGAAAACTCTGTTGTCGTATTCGACACCAAGCTTCGCCTCGAGCGGCGGCTGCTGGGCAAGCGGTTTGTTGTCGGTGTCGTTCGTACCGCGAACCCAGGCCAATGTGCCGTAGGCCTGCCAGTTGGGTGCGAAGCGCCAGGTCACATCACCCTCGAGTCCGTACACGGTGGCATCGACGTTGCGCACATTCGCCGTAACCGGAGTGACCCAACGCAGCAGGATGTAGTCGTCCACCTTGCTGTAGAAACCCGAGACCGAGGCGGACCACTCGCCATGCGTCCAGTTCGCACCGACGTCGAGTTGGGTGGTCTTCTCCGGGTCGAGCGTGGCAAAGGTGCGCGCATCCCCGCTCCGCGGCAGGTTAGCCGTTCGCATGAATTCCCAGTAATCCGGGAACCGCTCGGCATGCCCGAGGCCCACGTACCAAGTGCCTGCGCCACTGGCGTAATCGTTTTCGTACCGCAGGAAGCCGCTCGGTAGCGTCTCGCTCTCCGTGATGCCGCCCATCTTGTCGTTGGTGACTTCATGGTCGTCAACGCGCAGGCCACCGATGACACGACGCACGTCGTCGAGCGCGTAAGTTGCTTCGCCGAACACGCCGTAACGATCGAAGCTCAAGTCACCCGTCCTGGGCTTGGCGAAGTAGTTCGTTCCGTCACGGAAGGTGTGCTCATCGGTCTTCATGTCGGCACCGAGCACCAGCTGAAGCGGCTCGGTGGGCGTGAGCGTGACGGCAACGCGCCCGCCTTTTGTCTCACGATCGGGGTTATTGAGCATCTTCATGCCCGTGTTCGAGCGCAGACTGTAGTTGTCCATCACGTGGTCGATGTAGCTGTAATAGACATTCGCCTCGACCTTGTTCACCAGCGACGAAATGTTGCGCTTCTCGAACTTGAGGGCAACGTTCTCGCGCTCGAACTTGGTGCCGTCCATCGCACGGTCCGCATAGGCCGCCTCGCCATCCGAGCGCCCGGCGCTAAGTTCGATCAGGGTGTTGTCATCCGGCGTCCAGCCGAGCGCAGCGCTGGTGCTCCAGCGCGTGTAGAAGGAATGCACCTCCTCGCCATCGCCATCTTCATAGTTGTCGCTATCCGAGCGGGTGGCGTTGGCGCGGGCGTAGAAGTCGGGGTTACCGCCACGCGCTTCGAGGTACTGGTCGTTGCGACCGAAGCTGCCGAAGGTCAGGCTTCCCTGCGCGCTCCAGCCCGGCTCGGTCATGCGCTTGGACTCGCGCTCGAACAGCACGACGCCCGCCGAGCTACCCGGCACGTAGAGCACCTGCTGCGGTCCCTTGAGCACGGTCACACGATCGTACGACTCAGGGTAGATATACGCCGTCGGCGGGTCCATGCGGCCGCCGCAGCCCCCATGGATCTCCTGTCCGTCGAGCAAGATGCCGAGACGCGAACCCGACATCCCGCGGAACACCGGGTCACCGTCCGTGCCACCCTTGCGAATCACCGAGAAGCCCGGAATGCTCTTGAGCATGTCCGCGCCGTCGTGCGCGGGCAGCGGCTGGCGCGGGGCCTTGGGGTCGGTGGTGACGGTCAGCGGTGCTTCCATGGTGGGCGCGGTGACGACCACGCTTTCGAGCTTCGTCTCCTGTGCCTGCGCCAGCACGGGCAGGGCCATGGACACCGCCACGGCGAGTGGGAGACGCTTGAAGATCCCGTTCATCCTGTTTTCCTTTGATAAGCGTTTGATGCTTGTTCTTGTCTCGCGAACAGCCTTCGTTCGCTCAACGGATTCGGTGCTTCACTGCGCGGCGAAGACGCGCGCTTGCTAATGCTTCATCTGCATCGGCGCGTTGAGCGGGCGTGCGGCGGCCTTGACCTCGAGCGTCTCGCGGCTGCCGTCCTTGTTTTCGATGGTCAGCGTGAGCGGCACCTCGTCGCCCTCCTTCACCTGGGCCTGCAGATCCATCAGCATGACGTGGTAGCCGCCCGGCTTGAGCTCGACGGACTGCCCGGCAGGCAGGTCGAGGCCGTCGATCCGGTTCATCTTCATGACGTCCTTATCCATGAGCATCTCGTGGATCTCGACCACGCCGGCGACCGGCGAGGCGGCTGACACGAGACGGGCATCGGCGTCGGACTTCAGGTGCATGAATGCGCCGGTGGCCTTCTGCGCGGGCACGGTGGCGCGCACCCAGGGTTCGGCGACGGTGACTTCGGCCAGCGCCGGAAGGGTGCAAAGGCCGACGAGGGCCGCGAGGGCGAGTTTTTTCATGGTGGTTCTCTCCAGATCAATGCGGTCGCGATGCAGCCGGACCGGGACGCAGCCGTGCCGAGTCCGCAGGGGGGCTCACGCACGGCAAGGCGGCGGGTGGTCGCCCGAAGGGGCGACCCTGGCTACATTCGCAGGTTGGGAAACGACAGGGGTTGCCGCGGCTGACGCGGGTAGCGTTCAGCGCGGGCGGCGATCACACGTGCGCGGGCGGCGCGCGGGGATGGGCAGGCGACCACGCGAAGAGCGGTCGCGGAGAGACGAAGAACAGCTTCGGCGCGATCTGACTGCCAATGACGGCGAACACCGTCTGGGCGC
>JAGOXN010000378.1 GCA_018059685.1 Steroidobacteraceae bacterium
GAAAGCGCTCGGAGGACGGCCTCGTGAGCGTCGCGACCACCTCGTGCACGGGACTCTGCGACCAGGGTCCGGGGATGCTGGTGAATGGCCGGGCCATCGGCCGGCTGGACGCCGCGCGCATCGGCGAACTCTGCGAGCTGATCCTCGATCGGCGTCCGCTGGGTGACTGGCCGGCCCGCCTGTTCGAGATCGAGGACAACGTCCGGCGCACCGACATCCTGCTCGGCCACGCCCTCGCGCCGGGCGATGCGATTCGCGCGGCGCTGCGGCGCGGCGCACGGGGACGCTCGGAAAGCGCGGCGAACGAGCGCTCCTGGCGCGAGAGCTTCGTCGGCGCGGCGCTCGGGCCGCTCGCCGTGCTCGAGGAAGTGAAGCGCTCGAACCTCAGGGGGCGCGGCGGCGCGGGGTTCACGACCGGCATCAAGTGGGAAGCCTGCCGGCACGCCACGGGGCTCGCGCGCTACGTGGTCTGCAACGCCGACGAGGGCGAGCCCGGCACGTTCAAGGACCGCGTACTGCTCGCGAGTCACGCCGACCTGCTCTTCGACGGCATGACCGTCGCTGCATACGCCGTGGGCGCGAGCCAGGGGCTCGTCTACCTGCGCGGCGAGTACCGCTTCCTGCTCGAGCGGCTCGAGGCGGTGCTCGAGCGGCGCCGCGCCGCGGGACTGCTCGGCGCGGGCATCTGCGGCCAGCCGGGCTTCGACTTCGACATCGAGATCCACGTGGGCGCCGGCTCCTACGTGTGCGGCGAGGAGTCGGCCCTCATCGAATCGCTCGAGGGCAAGCGTGGCGTGCCGCGCAACCGTCCACCCTATCCCGTGACGCACGGCTACCTGCAGCAGCCCACCATCGTCAACAACGTCGAGACCCTGTGCGCGGCGGCGCTGGTGGCCGTCCGCGGCGGCGACTGGTATCGCGGGATCGGCACACTCGAGTCGTCAGGCACCAGGATTCTCTCCGTGGCCGGCGACTGCGAGCGGCCGGGCCTCTATGAATACCCGTTCGGCATCACGGTGCGGCAGGTGCTGGAGGACTGTGGCGCGCGCCACACGCAGGCGGTGCAGGTGAGCGGACCCTCGGGAGTGTGCGTGGACGCCACCGAGTTCGACCGGCGGATCGCTTTCGAGGACCTGCCCACGGCCGGCGCCTTCACGGTCTTCGACGCGAGCCGCGACATGTTCGAGGTGGCGCGTGCCTACACGCAGTTCTTCGCGCACGAGAGCTGCGGCTTCTGCACGCCCTGTCGCGTGGGAACCTCGATGCTTCAGGGTTCCATGGAGAAGATCCGCGCCGGCAACGGAACCCTGCACGACCTGCACGAAATCTCGCGGTTGAACAGGGTGCTGCTGCAGTCCGCGCACTGCGGACTCGGTCACACGGCCTGCAATCCCATCCTCGACACGATGAAGAAGTTCCGGCCGGCGTACGAGCGCCGCCTGCGCTCGCGCGATTTCGCGCCCGCATTCGACCTGGACGAGGCGCTCGCGCGGGCCCGGCAGATGACCGGTCGCGACGACGCCGGTGCGCACCTGGAGAACCCGCCGTGAACGAGTTGCCGACCTTCCTGCTCGACGGGATCGAGGTGCCGTTCGCGCCCGGGCAGACCGTGCTGCAGGCGGCGCTCACGGCCGGTCGCTACATCCCGCACCTGTGCTACCACCCGGAGTTCACGCCGCATGGCAGCTGCAAGGTCTGCACTGCGAAGGTCAATGGCCGCACGGTCGCCTCCTGCACTACGCCCGCCGCAGCCGCGATCGAGGTGGAGAGCAATACCGAGGAAATGAACGAGCTGCGTCGCACGCTGGTGCAGATGCTGTTCGCCGAGGGCAATCACTTCTGTCCCTCCTGCGAGAAGAGCGGCAACTGCATGCTGCAGGCCCTCGGCTACGACCTCGGGGTGATGACCGCCGGCTTCCGGCACCTGTTTCCGGACCGGCCGGTGGACGCCTCGCACCCCGAGATCCTGCTCGACTTCAACCGCTGCATTCTCTGCGAGCTGTGCGTGCGCGCCTCGCGCGACGTCGACGGCAAGAGCGTGTTCGCGCTGGCAGGGCGCGGGCTCGCCAAGCACCTGATCGTCAACTCGGAGAGCGGCCGGCTCGTCGATACGGATGTCGCGCTCACCGACAAGGCCGTGGCGGTCTGCCCGGTTGGCGTGATCCTGCGCAAGCGCGTGGGGTTCGCGGTGCCGATCGGCGAGCGCCGCTACGATCTGCGTCCGATCAGTGCGCAGGCACTCGACGATGCGCCGCGCCGACCCGCAGGGGGCGACCATGCCTGACCCGGGTCCACGGACCGGATGGGAAGCGCCGCGGAAGCTGCGTGTCGCGACGACTTCGCTCGCCGGGTGCTTCGGCTGCCACATGTCGCTGCTCGACATCGACGAGCGACTGTTCGCACTGCTCGGGCAGGTCGAGTTGGACCGTTCGCCGCTCACCGACATCAAGCACTGCGGGCCCTGCGACATCGGCATCGTCGAGGGCGGGATCTGCAACGCGGAGAACGTACACGTGCTGCGCGAGTTCCGCGCCAACTGCAGGGTGCTCGTCGCCATCGGCGCCTGCGCGGTCACCGGCGGTCTGCCTGCGCAACGCAACCACCTCGACCTCGGCCAGTGCCTGCAGGAGGTCTATCTCACCGAGCCGAGCGTCGCGCGGGGCATGATCCCGAACGATCCCGAACTGCCGCTGCCGCTCGACACGGTGCACCCGCTGCACGAGGTGGTGCGCGTGGACCACTTCATCCCGGGGTGCCCGCCCTCCGGCGACGCCATCTGGAAGTTCCTGACGGAGCTCATCGAGGGCCGCACGCCGCAGCTCGGCCACGGCCTGATCTCCTATGACTGATCCGCTCGAAACCGCCGCGAATCCCGCCGGCCTGCGCCGCGTCGTCATCGAGCCGCTGTCGCGGGTCGAGGGCCACGGCAAGGTGACGCTGCTCATGGACGAGGACGACCGCGTCCAGCAGGCGCGGCTGCACATCGTCGAGTTCCGCGGCTTCGAGAAGTTCATCCAGGGCCGGCCGTACTGGGAAGTGCCAGTCATGGTGCAGCGGCTCTGCGGCATCTGCCCGGTGAGTCACCATCTCGCGGCGTGCAAGGCGCTCGACCAGGTCGTGGGCGCGAAGGCCCTCACGCTGACGGCCGAGAAGATCCGCCGCTTGATGCAC
>JAGOXN010000379.1 GCA_018059685.1 Steroidobacteraceae bacterium
CCCTGCCTGCGGCGTATCGGTGATCAACGTGGTGAGCCAGGTGTCTGCCATGGTCACTCTCCTTGGGCGGGACTCGGTGGTGGCAACGTGATCAACTGCGGTCGACGATCCGGGTGATCAGGCCGTCACGAAAAGCGAACTCCGATTTGCCGGTGATCGTGATTTCCGCACCCGCGCGCGGACCGTTCTCGATGTCCCTGGCCAGTCGACCACGGAATTCGACGACCGCAATGGCATGGTCGTCCTCCACCCGGAGCGAGACGAGCGACTGGCGGCGCTCGCTGAACAGTTCCCGGGAGGTCTCCGCCAGCCTGCTGAATTCTTCGATTCCCTGTGCCGACGCCGTCAATTGACCGTTTGCATAGTTCTCGAAGGCGATGTCAGGGCTCAGCATGGACAACATCCCGGGCACGTCGAAGGCCGTGTACGCGGCCAGATAACGATCGACGAGCTCTCTCTTTGTTGATTCGGTCATGTCTTCGGCACACCAGCCCTCAGTTCCCGATCCAGCGCACGCTGCGTGATCGGATGATAACCCGGACGAGCGACCACATAGACCCGCCGTGCGAACTCCGACCCCGCCGGCGATCCGAGGAGGTCCTTGTACAAGGGCCGGATGAGCTTGATGCGCCCGACGCGCTGAAGGTAGCGCTCCAGCGCCGGGTAGGCATCCTGGTAATTGCTTGCGATCGCGAGCCGGAACCATGCGTGCGCGATCTCGGCGTTGGTGCTCCCGGTCAGATGGAACCTCGCATCGAGTTCGGCGAGGCGCGCGACGGGCTGCGGGCGGGTAATGCCGTTCACGAAGTGCAGCCATTCGAGCGCGCTCCAGGATCCGACTTCGAGTTCGGACGTCGGGACGTCGCCACGTTCCCAGGTGAGGCGTGCGCGATCGACGCGGGCGAAAGCGTCCGACCGGACGAATACCGCGTCCTCGGGGATGCCCTCGCCTTCGATCCAGCGCCGCACGAAGTCTCCGTCGACCCGCCCGGGATATCGCTCGATCAGCTCGCGGCGCAGGTAGTCCACGAACTCGGGAGTCGTGACGCTCCTGAACGCGTGCGCCTCGAACCAGCGCGCGAGGAAACGGTCGACTGTCTCGCGGCCGAAACGGTCTTCGAGCTGACGCAGGAACAGGGCGCCCTTCTCGTAGGCGACGCTGCTTCCATCCGCGCCCAGTCGCATCGACAGGTCCGGTGCCAGCGCGCCACGCCAGGCCGCGCCGGGACCGAGTTCACCGAGGCTCGTGCGCAGATCGAACTCGCCGATGCCCCACTCCATGGCGCCGCGCTCGGGTCCATAGATGGCTTCCATGAGCCGGCGCTCGAGATAGGTCGTGAAGCCCTCGTTCAGCCAGCCGTCGCGCCAGGTGGCGTTGGTGACGAGGTTTCCGGACCACGAGTGCGCGAGCTCGTGTGCCAGCACGCCGACCAATGAGCGGTCGCCGGCGATCACCGTCGGCGTCATGAACGTGAGGCGTGGATTCTCCATGCCACCAAAGGGGAACGACGGCGGCAGGACCAGCACGTCGTAGCGATCCCAGCGATAGGGTCCGTAAAGGGCCTCGGCCTTGTGGAGCATGGCCTCCATGTCGCCGAACTCCCAGGCCGCGGCCTCCAGTGTTTCCGGTTCCGCCCAGACGCCGGTCCGTGGGCCGGTTGGCTTGAAGCGCAGGTCGCCCACCGCGAGGGCGATCAGGTACGAGGGTATGGGCTGCGGCATCTCGAAGCGAAACGTGGTGGTGGGCGTGTCCTTCCCGCCCCCGTCGACGGACTGGCCGGGCGCTCCAGTGAATGTCTCGCGCGAGCCGGTTGGCGGCGTCGATGCCGCGGCCATGACGGCCGTGAGCCCATGCGGCACGCGCAGGGTCGCCGTATACGTCGCACGAATCCGCGGCGTGTCCTGCAGCGGAATGAATGACCGCGCGTGCAGGGACTGTGCCTGGCTGTACAGGAAGGGCTGGCGCTTGCCAGCCGTCTGGGCCGGATCGAGCCACTGCAGGCCGCTCGCCTGTGGCGAACTCGCGTAGTGGATCCTCACGTGACGGGCATCGCCCGGGAACGTAATGTGCAGGGCGCTGCCGAGCACCTCGTGGCGGGATCCGAGCTCGAACGCGGCCGGTGTGAAACGACCCTCCGGTCCGGCCGCCGTCTCCACCGCGCTGATCCGCAGGTCGCGCGTGTCGAGCACGAGCTCGGTCGCGCGCGGGTCGCGACGCTCGACCTCGAGGGTGACCATGCCACGCAGTTCCCGCTGCAGGAAGTCGACCTCGAGATCGAGATCGATGTGGCGGGTCACGAAGGCTTCCGGGTCGGCGAAACTGTGCACGTCCGGCCAGTCATGGGGTGAGCGCGGCAGCGCCGAGGTCGCTGCGCCCCGCGGGTCATCCGGCAGTGTCGTAGCGCCGACCGCCGCAGCGGCGATCCACAGGAAAATGGCGGCCAGCGTCGTGGTCAATGCAGCGTCATGCCTCATGGGATACCATCCGCCCTCTTGTCGCACGTGGATTCATTTGAGCCCAGGGCTTGCCCGCGGTCATGGTGCTCGCGAGGCGACGATCTTAGCCGGCTGGCCGACACGGCAGGAACCGGCCGCTGTGACGGCCCTTCGGTCCGCCATCACCCCCCGCCGCGAGTCGGACCGGTCAGGGATTCCCAGGAGGTCGAGACAATGTTGCATTCCAGACGTTCGGTTCTGCTCGCCAGCATCGCGGCCTGCATCGTTGCCTGGACCTCTGCCCCCGGCAGCGCCCTTGGCCAGCAGTCGCATGAGCATGCATCAGGCACCGCGGCAAGCGACAAGCTGAAGCTCGATGCGGGCAGGAAGTGGCCGACCGATGCAGCCTTGCGATCCGGCATGGCGGAGATTCACCGTGCGTTCGAGGCCGATCACCCGGCCATACGTGAGGGCCGGGAGACCGACTCCCAATACGAGGCGCTCGCCACCCGCATCGAGTCGCAGGTGAACTCGATCGTCGCCCACTGCAAGCTGCCGGCCGAGGCCGACGAGAACCTGCACTACGTGATCGCGGACCTCGCCCAGGGCGTGAACCTGATGCGTGGCAAGGATTCGGAGCACACCCGACACGACGGTGCGGCCCTCGTGCACGGTGCACTGCTTGCGTACGGCGCGCACTTCGACGATCCGGGCTGGAGCG
>JAGOXN010000380.1 GCA_018059685.1 Steroidobacteraceae bacterium
GCAGCACACCGCCGGCGCAGCGCCCGGTCGTTCACCGCGATTGCGCTGGAACCAGCGCCGTCCGTCGAGATAGGCCTCGAACAGGCCCTGCGCCAGTGCCGGCGGCAGCGTGGCCGAGGACAACAGCACGCGACTTCCGAGCAGGCCGGCCCAGTGAACCAGGCGGGCGAGGGCCGGGAGATCGTCGATGTCGAAATCGTCGGGCTCGTCGAGGACCAGGTCGCCGCTCATCAGCCTCAGCATCGGCGTGATCTGGCTGCCGCCGCGCTGGCTCTCGGTGGCCGGGACCAGGTGGTCGATGGTGCAGACGAGCAGCGGTGCGGCGAGCAGCTTGTGGATCCGCGGATCATGTGACAGACGCTGCAGCAGCGGGTGGGAGATGTTTCCCTCGTACACCACGCCCGCGTCTTCCGGCAGCAATGCCTGGGTCGAGGCCGATCCGCTTTGCTCGGCGAGTTGCTCGTAGTGCTCGAACAGCTCCCGGTTCGCTGCGCCGCCCACGCGTATCGCCAGTGCATCATCCGAGAGCTGGAGTTCATTGCGGAACGCGCGGCCGGTCTGCAGCGTGAGGGTGCGCAGGCCGAGGGCGAAGGCGCAGCGCAGCCCGCGCGACGGGTCGGCGAGCGCGTTCATGATGCGCGCGTTGGCGAGCGTCTTGCCGCAGCCGGTGGAGGCCATATTCACGATGAACGCGCCCTGTCGGGATGCGGCTTCGCGCATCGCCTCGGCGAGGTCCGCAGCGCGGTCTTGCCAGCGGAAGCGAGGGTCGGCACTGCGTTTGCGCAGGCCCTTGTGGCGGACCAGTCGGGGCAGATGGTGCTCGAAACCGGGTAGCGCATGGGCGACCATGCCGGCGTGGCGGGCGACGCCGAGCAGGTGCTCGTCGAGGGTCTGATTGAACTTGCCGGTCTTGCGATCGGTATTGGCAAAAAGCGGATAGGCCGGATTGAGGTCGCTGCGTGCGGCCGGATCAGTCAGGCTGGAGTAGTGGTGATCGGCCAGCATGAGGCCGAGACGGCCGAGGTGCATCACGTAGGGGTCGTGCAACCAGTCGCGGGCATCCGCACTCTGCACGATCGCCAGCATGCGGCGCGCCACGCGGGCAGTGCGCTTTCGCCATGCGTCGGTCGTGACCGGAAGGCCTTGTGGAAACGTCCAGTACAGCTTGATCGCTTCGTGGCCCTTGCCGTCCGCAAGCTCGTTCCAGTCCGCATCCACCTGTTCCAGCAGCCTGTCCAGTTGCGCGGCGTGCAGGTTCCTCACCCGAGCCCCAAGCCACTGCCAGCGCCCGGCATCATCCTTGGTCGGCATGACCGGCAAGCGGTGATGGGTGAGGACCAGCCATGCGACCACCTTTGCCAGCGGCGACAGCACGGCAAACGGTTTGTTGCTTTTCGCTGCGGTATCCAATCCGTCGCGCAGCAGGCGCGTGGTCCAAGCCGCGTCATCGTCCGCATCGGGCGCAATGAGTCGCTCGAGCCACTCCGCATCCCTGCTGTTTCCTACGAAGGCCTGGAAGAGTCGAAGCGACACCCATTCGTGGCGATACAGGTTGCGCTCGACGGGCCCCTTGACCGCCAGCCTCTGCTGAAAGGCGAGGCAGGCCTTGCCGAGGTCGTGGAGCAGCGCGGCAAGCGAGGCGAGCAGGTGGATGACCGTGAGGCTGTGCCAGTCATTCTCGGATTCGGCGCGCAGCACGTTGCGCCGCGTCATGTTGGTCGGCGTTGCGCCCCGCTCATTGAATTGCCGCAGATCCCCCACGATCCACAGCAACTCGCTGTGGTCCTTGCTGCGAATCCAGTGGCAGGCCACTGCGGTGTTCTTTCGGGCGGTCTTGCGCAGCAGGCGGTGCAGCGTCTCCAGGCCGGCGTGGGTGATGGGGGTCTGCCAGGTACGATCTCCGCGGCGCTCTGCAAACTGGTCGAGGATGCGCCGGGTCTCGGTGAGTGCGTTCTTGCTGCACTGGGAGATGAGCAGCACGTTCATGTGGCGTGCCTCCCAGTCTCGGTGGCGATGGCTTTCAAGGTGTCGATCATGAAATCGAGCGCTTCCGTCTGCACCAGGGTCTCGATGCAGTTGTCGCGAAACTCCTGCTCGCTGTCACCGCGCATCGCCGACACGAAGGCCTGCGGCAGTATGAGTGCGTCCTTGACGAGGTCCGCGACGTCGAACACGAGCCCGCCGCGCCGGGTCTTTCCGTGCAGTACGGCGAGGCCGTGTGGAAGACCGAGCACCCAGGTGGCGGTGGCGCCCAGACCATATGCGAGGTAGTTGCCATGGTCCAGAAATCGGTTTGCCGGATCGCCACCGCTCCCGCCCTTTGCACGCGTGAACTCCCCGTAGTTGGTCGCATCGCATGCGATCTTGAAGAGTGTCTTGGTAAGGCGGGCTTCTTCGGTCAGCAGCGCGGTGTTGTCGGGCGCCGAGACGATGGCGTGTCTGGATGCTTTGAGCGCGGCCTCGAGCCTTTCCCCCGAAACGGTGAAACCCGCTTCGGCGAGCGCACGGTTGCTTAGCCAATGCGCGACGATCCGCGTCAGTCGCGCCTGCTGGATGGCTTTTGCTGCGCGAAGCCGTAGGCCGTCATCGAACCAGAAGCGGACCCATGACTGAAGGTATTCGGTAGGGCGGTATTCGCTTTGCGGAGAGAACCACGCGACTTCGAAGTCGAGCTCGTTGGCGGAGAAGAGTGGTGTCCCACCGCCGCCACAGAAGCCAACCAGCACGCCCGCCTTTGCAAGTTCCCGCATTGCAGCCTGGGTGATCGAGGTCCCGGTGCCAAGCAGGATGGTCGTCGTGTTGGCGATCGGGATGTTCCAGTAAAGGGAGCGATTGCCTTCGTCGGTGACGTACTCAACCCGGCCACCGTTTACCAGTACTCGACAATGTTCCAGGTAGTACAGGTTCGCGCGCTTCGAGTGCAGGATGGTCTTGAGGTCGGACGGGGAGAGGTCGGTCATTCCAGGTCTGCGCTAGTCATGAGCACGCGAATTGCATTCCTGGAAAGTATATAGCGGAGCGTGCGTTCGCCTCACCCTGCGCAGTTCAGAGTCATGGCGCACCACTATGGAATATGACGCGGTCGGCCTCGATGCATGTCCCCCTGACGGCCCGGTTGAAGGGGCACTCGACCGCTTGCCCCGTCGTGCTAGCCC
>JAGOXN010000381.1 GCA_018059685.1 Steroidobacteraceae bacterium
GAAATGACGGCGGAGAGTCGCGGAAAGGAAGAGGTCGTATGCGCCTGCACGAAGGGGTCGTCGCGCTCGTGACCGGCGCGGCCAGCGGGATCGGGCGGGCATCCGCCGGGCAGTTCGCACGCGAGGGTGCTCGCGCCGTGGTCGTGGTCGACATCGACGAGACCGGTGGACGCGAGGTCGCCGCGGAAATCGCGCGTTCGGGCTGCGAAGCGCTCTTCCTGCGGGTCGACGTGAGCGACGCCGAGGCGGTCGCGGCGCTCGTCGAGCACGTTGCGGATCGCTTCGGGCGGCTCGATTGCGCCCACAACAACGCGGGCATCAGCGAGCCGCCGGTCCCGTTTCACGAGCTTGGCGAGGCGTCGTGGCAGCGCATGCTTGCGCTGAACCTCTCGTCGGTGTTCTGGTGCATGCAGGCCGAGATCCGCCAGATGCTGCGCCAGCCGCTGGTGCGCGGCCGGCGCGGAGTGATCGTCAATACCTCGTCGGGCGCGGGCATCGTGCCGGCCCTCGGTCAGGCGCACTACACCGCGGCCAAGCACGGTGTACTCGGCCTGACCAAGTGCGCTGCGGCCGAGTATGTGTCGGCGGGGATCCGCACGAACGCGATCTGTCCGGGACTCACCGATACGCGCATGGTCCGCGAGTTCCTGGCTGCCAGTCCTCCGGGCGTCGCGGAGGCGGTGCGCAGGACCGTCCCCGGGGGCGAGCTCGGCAAGCCCGATCAGGTCGCGGCACTCGCGGTGTGGCTCTGCTCGGAGCAGGCCGCGTGGGTGAACGGACAGGGGATCGTGGTCGACGGCGGCGGCGTGATGCGCTGAGTACGGTCCGGTCATACAGTAAACGGACGATGCCGGGGTCGGGGCCGACCTCTAGACTTGCGGAAACCCGACCGTCAGAGAGGGCGGTTCATGACTCTGCAGGCCGACCAGCGCCGGGAAGCCTACCGACGCATGCTGTCCATCCGGGGCTTCGAACAGGCCCTGCCGAAGCGCATCGCCGCCGGCGAAATTCCCGGCGCCGTGCATTCGAGCATCGGGCAGGAAGCGGCTCTCGTGGGCGCGTGCATGGCGCTGCGGGACGACGACTACATCACCGGCACTCACCGTTCGCATGGTCACCCCATCGCCAAGGGCGCCAGGCTCGCGCCGCTCATGGCCGAGCTCATGGGGCGCGCGACAGGCGTCTGCAAGGGTCGGGGCGGCTCGATGCACCTGGCCGACTGCAGCGTCGGCATCATCGGGGAGTCGGCCATCGTCGGCGGAGGGATCCCGCTCGCGACGGGCGCCGGGCTGAGCGCGCACGTGCGGGGCACGGACCAGGTGAGCCTGGCCTTCTTTGGTGACGGCGCTGCCAACCAGGGTGTCCTGTACGAGTGCCTGAACCTGGCGGCGATCTGGAAGCTGCCGGTGATCTTCTTCTGCGAGAACAATCGCTACGCGGCGACCACGCCGGCGCTCACGACCCACGCGCAGCCCGATGTCGCAAAGCGGGCCTCGGGCTACGACATTCCGGGCGTGATCGTGGATGGCCAGGAACTCGATGCGGTGTACGAGGCGACGCGCGTGGCCGTCGAACGCGCGCGCCGCGGAGAGGGCCCGAGCCTGGTCGAGGCCAAGACCTATCGCTTCGACGAGCATGCCATCGGCATCTTCATGCCGTCGCACTACCGGGCGTCCGATGAAGTCGAGCGTTACCGGCGCGAACGCGATCCGCTCGTGCTGTACCGCGCGCGGCTGCTCGAAGCCGGACACGGCGAGGTCGAGCTGGCGGAGATCGAAGGCGCAGTCGAGCGGACGGTCGCCGAAGCGGTGGAGTTCGGGCGCAAGAGCCCGCATCCCGATCCGGCGAGCGTCTACGACGACCTGTACAGCAATCCCATCGGCTATCCGGCCTGAGCGCGCGGGCGGAGGCAGGCATGGAAACCACCGAGCTCACCTACCTGAATGCGATTCTCGAGGCCGAGAAGGAAGAGATGGCGCGCGACCCGCGCGTCATCCTGATCGGCGAGGACATCGCGCTCTATTCCGCGAGCGGCGTGCTGGGCATGCTCGACCCGAAGCGCACCTGGAACGCGCCGATCTCCGAGCTCGGCTTTTCAGGGATGGCGGTCGGTGCGGCGATCACGGGGCTGCGACCGATCGTGGACCTCACCATCGCGAGTTTCATCTACCTCGCGTGCGACCAGATCATCAACCAGGCGGCCAAGATCCGCTTCATGACCGGCGGCCAGGTGCGCGTACCGGTCGTCTTCCGCATGTCCATGTGGCACAACGGGGCCAACGCCGCGCAGCACTCCGACCGGCCTTACCCGATGTTCATGAACGTACCCGGGCTCAAGGTCATCGCGCCGGCGACGCCGTCCGACATGAAGGGCATGCTGAAGGCAGCGATTCGCGACGACGATCCAGTCATCGTCTTCGAGGACAACGATCTCTGGGGTAAAAAGGAAGCCGTGCCCACCGACCCGGATTTCGTGGTGCCGCTGGGCAAGGCGGCCGTGCGGCGCGAGGGCAGCGACGTGACCATCGTCTCGGTTGCCGGGTGCCTGCTCCATGTACTGCCTGCGGCCGAACAGCTTGCGAAGGAGGGCGTCTCGGCCGAGGTCGTCGACGTGCGCAGCCTCGTGCCGCTCGACAAGGCGACGATCCTCGCCTCGGTGGCGAAGACCGGGCGGCTGGTGGTGGTGGACTACGCTCATCGCACCGCGGGGGCGGCCGCCGAAATCGCGGCCATCGTCGCGGAGGAAGCCTTTGGTGCACTGAAGGCCCCGATTCAGCGCGTGACGACTCCGGACGTGCAGATTCCCTTCAGCCCGAAGCTCGAGCGTCCGCTCTATCCGAACAAGGAGAAGATCATGGCGGCGGTCCGCAGGATCGTTCACTGAGGAGCACAGCAGACACCATGGCCAGCAAAGTCGTACTGCCGAAGTGGGGCATGGGGCTCAACGAAGGCACGATCCTGAAATGGCTGAAGGCGGAAGGCGATCCCGTCACCGAGGGTGAGCCGATCGTGGAGATCGAATCGGCCAAGGCGGTCGAACAGGCGCCCGCACCCGAAAGCGGCCTGCTGGTGAAGATCCTGGTGCCCGAAGGGCAGACCGTCGAGACCTACACCACGCTCGCCGTCATTGCGGCCGAGGGCGAGGACTACACC
>JAGOXN010000071.1 GCA_018059685.1 Steroidobacteraceae bacterium
GGTCTCGGCTTCGTCGCCGAAACCGAGCGTCAGGTCGTCCTGCACCTCGAATCGCACCTGGACCGGCTCCCCGCGGACGACGAGCGTTCGCGGCGCATCGTCGAGCAGATGCGCGACGACGAGGCCCGACACGGATCGGAAGCGCTCGCAGCGGGCGGCCGCGAGCTGCCGCGAATGATTCGCGACCTGATGCGGCGCACCGCCCGGGTCATGACGCGCGCCGCCTACCGCATCTGAAAGCTTGCGGCGACACGGGCACTTGTATTAAATCCACGCTGCTTTGACATAAACCACGGGACGGGCGTATGGAAACCGGAGGAAGACCTCTCAGCGACATTCCGGCAATCAACCGATTCCTCAGTTACTGCCGGATCCGCACGGTGCCGTCGAAGACCGTCCTGATCCACGCGGGCGACGTGCCGGACGTCCTTTACTACGTCATCAAGGGCTCGGTGGAAGTCCTGATCGAGGACGAGGAAGGCAACGAGATGGTGCTGGCCTACCTCAACAAGGGCCAGTTCTTCGGCGAGATGGGCCTCTTCAACGAGCAGCCGCAGCGCAGCGCGTGGGTGCGCACGCGTTCGCAGTGCGAGCTCGCGGAGATGACCTATCCGCGCTTCCGCCAGATCGCGGCGGAGAGCCCGACGCTGCTGTTCGAGCTGGCGACCCAGCTCGCGAGCCGCCTCGATCGCACCAACCGCAAACTCGGCGACCTCGCCTTCGTCGACGTCACCGGTCGCGTCGCGCACGCGATCATGGACCTGTGCAACGAACCGGACGCGATGACCCATCCCGAGGGCACGCAGATCAAGGTGAGCCGGCAGGAACTCTCGCGACTCGTCGGCTGCTCGCGGGAAATGGCGGGCCGTGTGCTCAAGGTGCTCGAGGAGCAGGGCCTGCTCACGGCGCGCGGGAAGACGATGGTCGTCTTCGGCGTGCGGCCGAAGCTCAAGGGCAAGGCGGCGCAGATGTCGACCCAGCCAGCGGCGCCTGCGCCGCTCGCGCTGCGGGCGACGCGGGCGACGACCGCGGACGAAGAAGAAGACGAAGACGAGGACGACGAGGAGTAGGCTCCGGCGTCCGCCCGGGCGGGCGCACTAGCCTGTGCCGGCGCGGCGCGCCCGCGCGATCTCCGCGCGCATCGCGGCGATCGTCGAGCCGTAGTCCTTGGACCCGAAGATCGCCGAACCTGCGACGAATGTGTCCGCGCCAGCCGCGGCGACGGCCGCGACATTGTCGACCTTCACGCCGCCGTCGACCTCGAGGCGGATGTCGCGTCCGCTGCGATCGATCAGTTCGCGAACGCGGGCGATCTTCGGCAACGCCGAGGCGATGAACGACTGCCCGCCGAATCCCGGATTCACCGACATCAGCAGCACCATGTCGATCTTCTCGATCACGTGATCGAGCCAGTTCAGGGGCGAGGCCGGATTGAGCACGAGGCCCGGACGGCAGCCGTGCTCGCGGATGAGCCCGATGGTGCGGTCGACGTGCTCACTCGCCTCGGGGTGGAAGGTGATCCAGGTGGCTCCGGCTTTCGCGAAGTCCGGGACGATGCGGTCCACCGGCTTCACCATGAGGTGCACGTCGATCGGCGCCTCGATGCCCGCCCTGCGCAGCGCCTCGCAGACGAGCGGCCCGATCGTGAGATTCGGCACGTAATGGTTGTCCATCACGTCGAAATGCACGACATCCGCGCCGGCCGCGAGCACCGCGCGCACCTCCTCGCCGAGGCGCGAGAAGTCAGCCGACAGTATCGAGGGAGCGATCCAGGGTTGCTGCATGGCCGGAATCCGGGCGGGACCAGGCACTCACTCTAGCAGGAGCGCCGGCTACTTCATCCCGCGATGCCTGCGGACGAGCTCGTAGGCCTCGAGCACGCGTCGGGTCCGCTCGTGTGCCGCCTCGATCATGGACTCGGGCAGGCCGTTCGCCACCATCTTGTCGGGGTGACTCTGGCTGACGAGGCGCCGGTAGGCCAGCGTCACGTCGCCGTCGCTGCTCTCGGGGCGCACGCCGAGCACCTGGTAGGCATCGGTCAACCGGTCGGAGTCGGGGCGCTGCGGCCCGGCGCCCGGCTGGCCGCGCATGCGCAGCATGGCCTCGAGGGCGGCAAACTCGATGATCGATATCCCGAGCGCCGAACACATGCGCGCGAAGACTGCACGCGTGGCCGGACTCAGCCCGCCGCCCTGCAGCGCGGCCTCGAGCTGGATCTGCACGAACAGCCGGCAGAGGTCGTCGCGACCGGCCGCGGCGATCCTGAAATCACGCAGGACGTCGTCGAGCGGGAACTCGGGGCGCTTGCCCTCGGTGTAGAGGTCGATGGCCAGCCGGGTGTCCCGTTCGCTCAACGAGAATCGCCGCATGGCGTCACGCGCCGCGTCGATTTCCTGCTCGGTCACCCGGCCGTCGGCTTTCGCCGCGTGACCCATCACCTGGAAGGTCGCGGCAAAGAACACCCGTTGCAGGTCATGCGCGGTCGTCGGCGCGCGTGAGCGGAACGACTGCTGCGCGCGACGGTCGAACTGATGCCCGATGATGAGGCCCACGATCGCGCCGAACAGCCCGCGGCCGACGATCGCGCCCAGCACCGCACCAATCAGTTTGCCGTACCAGCCCATGGTCTCCTTGACCGCCCGGGAACGCCCCTGCAACACTCGTCCGCCCGCGGCGGCGCGGTATGTTAGCAGCCGCGATGCGCGGACGGCCCGCACACCGGAGTCGGACCCATGACCGAGACCACCGCCGCAGCCTCTCCGCCGATGCACGAGTCCGACCTGCCCGGGTTGCGCCGACTGCACCAGGGCAAGGTGCGGGACATCTACGCCGTGGACGATCGCCACATGCTGATTGTCACGACCGATCGACTGAGCGCTTTCGACGTCGTGCTTCCGGACCCGATCCCGGGCAAGGGCCAGGTGCTCACCCGCATCTCCAACTTCTGGTTCGAGCGCACGCGGCACATCGTGCCGAACCACCTCGCCGACTACCCGCTCGAGCGGGCCGTTACGGATGCGCGGCGATGCGCACTGGTTGCGGACCGCGCCGTCGTCGTCCGGCGACTCGACGCGCTGCCGGTGGAAGCGGTCGTGCGCGGATACCTCATCGGCTCCGGATGGAAGGACTATGGCCGCACGGGCGAAGTCTGCGGCATCCGCCTGCCGCCCGGACTCAAGCTGGCAGACCGCCTGCCGCAGCCCATCTTCACGCCGTCGACCAAGGCCGCGCGCGGCCAGCACGATGAGAATGTGAGTTTCGCGGAGATCGAGGCGAGGATCGGTGCCTCGCTCGCCGCGCAGGTGCGCGACACCGCGCTCGCGCTGTACGATTTCGCTGCCGCGCACGCGCTCTCGCGCGGCATCATCATCGCCGACACCAAGTTCGAGTTCGGCGTGGACGAATCGGGCCGGCTCACGCTGATCGACGAAGCGCTGACCCCCGACTCGTCACGATTCTGGCCGGTGGACACGTATTCGCCCGGCTCGAGCCCACCCTCGTTCGACAAGCAGTTCGTGCGCGATTACCTCGAGACGCTCGACTGGAACAAGGCGCCTCCTGCACCGCACCTGCCCGCGGACGTGATCCGCCGGACGAGCGAGAAATACCAGGAGGCGCTGCGACGACTGACCGCGTAGCAGATCGCGGTTTCGCATGGGTCAACGGCGTCCCCGCGAACAGGCCCCCAATCCACCGCGCCAGCGGCCGCACGCCAAACCCGCGCTACCCACGAGCATCGTTCGTCACGGCACTCCAGCACTTGCCTCGCCTGGGTCACCGTGCAAGGCTTGCGCGGCTTGCCAGACCGACACGCACTGTTCCCCGCCCTGCACCTCCGGCTCGAGCACTGGCTGTTCGACCTGCCCGACGCCGTAGGTGGCAGGCCGCTGCGCTGGCTCGCGATCCCTTTGCGCCATCTGTACGCGCTGCTGCGCGACCTCGCCCGCGGCGACCTCGGATTGCGCGCGATGAGCCTCGTGTACTCCACGCTGTTCGCCCTCGTGCCGGTGGTCGCCGTCGCGTTCGCCGTGCTCAGGGCCCTCGGGTATCACCGCGAACTCGAGCCAGTCCTGTACGAATTCCTGCGCCCCCTCGGCGAGCAGGCCGGCGAAGTCACCGCGCGCGTGATGTCGTTCGTCGAGAACGTTCAGGGCATGCTGCTCGGCACGGTCGGCTTCGCCTTCCTGGTCGTCACGGTCGTGTCGATGATCCAGAAGGTCGAGGGCGCGCTCAATTTCACCTGGCACGTGGAGCGCCCGCGGAGCCTCGCGCGCCGCGTCACCGAGTACCTCGTGGTGATGCTGGTCGGTCCGGTCGTCGCGGTGCTGGCCATGGCGCTGCTGGCCTCCGTCGAGGCGAGCGCGGTGGTCGCGAAGCTGTCCGATCTCGCGGCGGGTGACGCCGCGCCGCGAGGTCGCACTCATCTCGCACCCTACGTCCTCATCGTCGGCCTGTTCCTGTTCGTGTATGCCTACATGCCGAACACGCGCGTCAGGCCCTGGCCGGCCTTCGTCGGCGCGCTGTTCGGCGGCGTGCTCTGGGCGGGCGTGGGAGCCGTGTTCACGCGGATCGTGATCTACTCGGCGAAGGCGGCCGCGGTCTACGCAGGGTTCGCAGTGGTGCTGCTGTTCCTGTTCTGGCTGTACGTGAGCTGGCTCACGCTGCTGCTCGGCGCGCAGCTGTCGTTCTACGTGCAGCATCCGGAGCACCTGCGCACCGGGCACGCGGACATTCCGATGACGGCCGCGCTCAAGGAGCGGCTCGCGATGTCGGTGATGTTCCTCCTCGGCGAGCGCTTCATCGACGGCGGGGCGCGCTGGAAGATCAACGCGCTCGCGGAACGGCTCGACGTCCCGGCGACCGTGGTCGGCGAGACCATCTCGTCGCTCGAGGATCACGGCCTCGTGCTGAGTGCCGAAGACGATACCGTGGCGCCCGCGCGCGACCTCGAGGCGATCACGCTCGAGGCGATCATGGACGCGGTCCGCCACGAGGGGCCCGATCCCCGTCGCCCCTCCCCCAGCGCAGTCGCCGCTGCGGACACGGTTGCATTCGGCGCGGACGAAGCGCTGCGCGCGAGCGTACGCGGTCGCAGCCTGCGCGACCTGATCCGTCCGGCTACGTGACGCGCGGCCGGCCGCGCGTCACTCGCCGGCGATCGTCATCTGCTCGACCAGGATCGATCCGGTGCGGATACCACCGCGCGCGTCGACGTCCGAACCGACGTCGACGACCGAGCGGTACATGTCCCTGAGGTTGCCGGCAACGGTCACCTCGTGCACCGGGCAGGCGATGCGGCCGCCCTCGACCCAGAACCCCGCCGCACCGCGGGAGTAATCGCCCGTCACGCCGTTTACGCCCTGACCCATGAGTTCGGTGACCAGCAGGCCGCGATCGAGCAGCGCGAGCATCGCGTCGAAGTCGCGCCCGCGGCCCTGGACGAACAGGTTGTGCGTGCCGCCCGCGTTGCCGGTCGTGCGCAGGCCGAGCTTGCGCGCCGAGTAGGTGCCGAGCACGTAGCCGAGCAGCACTCCGGCCGTCACCAGCTCGCGATCGCGCGTCGCGACGCCCTCGTGGTCGAATGGCGTACTCGCGAGCGCCTTCGGCACATGGGGCCGCTCGGCGATCGAGAACCACTCCGGGAAGACCTGCGTGCCGGCGGCATCGAGCAGGAACGAGGCGCGCCGGTACTGGCTGCCGCCGCGCACGGCAGCGACGAAGTGGCCGATGAGACCGCGCGCGACATCCGGGCTGAAGAGCACCGGCACCTTCATCGTGCTGAGTTTGCGAGCCCCGAGTCGCCGCACGGCTCGCTCGCCGCTGCGACGGCCCACGCTCGCAACGGGCTCGAGATCGCGCCAGTCGCGGGCGGTCGAATACCAGTGGTCGCGCTCCATCGCCCCGCCCTCCACGCCGAGCACGGCGCAGCTCACGCTGTGCACCGTGCCGGGGTACGCGGCGAGAAATCCGAGCGAATTGCCGTAGGCACGCAGTCCGCGATGACTGCTGACGCCCGCACCCTCCGAATTCGTGATGCGCGGGTCGACGGCCATGGCCGCGGCCTCGCACGCAATGGCCATCTCGCAGGCCTGCTCGGGGGTCAGATCCCAGGGATGCGAGAGGTCCAGGTCCGGGATGTCCGTCGCGAGCGTGTCGGGATCGGCCAGGCCGGCGCACGGATCCTCCGCGGTGTAGCGCGCGATGCTGCAGGCCTTGCCCACCGTCTCGCGCAGCGCGGCCGGACTCAGGTCGGCCGTGCTGGCGCTGCCTTTGCGCGTGCCGAAATAGACGGTGACGCCCATCCCGCGGTCACGCTGGTACTCGACGGTCTCGATCTCGCCGAGTCGCGCCGAGGCGGACAGGCCCACGTCGACGCTGACGGCCGCTTCGGCCTGCGTAGCGCCGAGCATGCGGGCCTCTTCGAGCGCGAGCTCGACGAGGGCGAGCAACTCGGACCCGCCTGCCGCGGGCGTCAGTGAACGGTCATTGGCCATTGTCGTGCCTGCTGCGCCGGATCAGGCATTCTAGCAGCGCTGCCCGGTGCGACCCCGCGTGCTAGCATGCCTGTGGAGGACGGATGATCGACCCGGTGGACGAGACGGCCGAACCACCCAGCAAGAGCGCGCTCAAGCGCCAGAGTCGCGACCTGCAGGATCTCGGTGACGAGCTCGTCGGGCTCCCTCCGGCAGTGCTCGATGCGCTGTCCCTGCCGGACGACGTTCGCGAAGCAGTGGCGGCCGGTCGACGCATCACGAGTCACGGCGCGAGGCTCCGGCAGCGCCTCTACATCGGCAAGCTGCTGCGCAGGATCGACGTCGAGCCGATCCGGACCGCGCTCGTGCATCGTGGCGAGCAGGACCGCCGGCGTGTGCGCCATGAGCAGGTCATCGAGGAGTGGCGCATGCGTCTCCTCGCCGACGAGCCGGGTGCATGGACCGACATTGCGGCGCTCGCCACGGCGGAGGCATTGCGCGACCTCAGGAACCTCGCCCGGCGGGCGCGGGCCGAGCAGGGCGCCGCGCGCCCGCCGGCGGCTGCGCGGCAGCTGTTGCGCCGCCTGCGCGAGGTACTGCCGGGGCCCGATGCTACAATGCGGCGGTGAAACCGCTGGTTGGCATCATCATGGGATCGGCCTCGGACTGGGAAACCCTCAGGCCGGCCGCCGAGACCCTCGAGCGACTCGGCGTCACGCATGAGGTGCGTGTCGTGTCGGCGCATCGTACGCCCGACCTGCTGTTCGAGTACGCCGCATCCGGGCGAGAGCGCGGCCTCGAGGTGATCATCGCAGGGGCCGGCGGCGCGGCTCACCTTCCGGGCATGGTGGCGGCGAAAACGTCGCTGCCCGTACTCGGCGTGCCCGTGCAGTCGAAGGCCCTGAACGGGCTCGATTCGCTGCTGTCGATCGTGCAGATGCCTGCGGGCATACCGGTCGGGGCGCTCGCGATCGGTGCAGCGGGCGCGACGAACGCGGCCTTGCTCGCGGCAGCGATCCTCGCCAACGGGCACCCGCAGATCCGCGCAGCACTCGAGGCATTCCGCGCGGCGCAGACCGCGAAAGTGCTGGCGCAGCCCGACCCCCGCCAGCCGCCCGCCCACCCATGAGGGTGGGGATCATCGGGGCGGGCCAGCTCGGTCGCATGCTGGCCCTGGCCGGCTACCCGCTCGCACTGTCGTTTCGCTTCCTCGATTCGAGCGCCGATTCGCCCGGCGGACAGGTCGCGCCGATCGTCACCGGCGCGTTCGACGATTCCGCGAGCCTGCGCAGGCTGGCCGAGAGCGTCGATCTCGTCACCTACGAGTTCGAGAACGTGCCGGTATCCGCGCTGCGTGCAATCGCGCAGGCGCGGCCGTGCTTTCCTCCCGTGGAGGCGCTGCGGGTCTCGCAGGACCGGTTGCTCGAAAAGGAACTCTTCGGGCGGCTCGGCATCCCGACACCACCGTACCGCACGGTGGACTCGCTCGACGACCTGCGCGCGGCCGTCGTCGCGATGGGCCTGCCCTGCGTGCTGAAGACCCGTCGCCTGGGCTACGACGGCCGCGGCCAGTACTGCCTGCGCAGGCGCAGGGACGTCGGGCCCGCGTGGGACGCGCTCGGCGGCGTGCCGCTGATCCTCGAAGGATTCATCGACTTCGACCGCGAGGTTTCGCTCATCGGCGCGCGCAGCACGCGCGGCGAGACGCGCGCCTATCCGCTGGTCGGGAACGCGCATCGCGACGGCATCCTGCGTTCGAGCGTCGCGCCGTTGCGGGCCCCGCGGCTGCAGCAGACGGCCGAGCGGTACCTGCGCAAGCTGCTCGACCATTTCAGCTACGCGGGCGTGCTGACCATCGAGTTCTTCGTGCAGGCTGGCCGTCTCGTCGCGAACGAGATGGCGCCCCGCGTCCACAACTCCGGACACTGGACCATCGAGGGCGCCGTGACCTCGCAGTTCGAGAACCACCTGCGCGCCATCCTCGGCCTGCCGCTCGGGTCGACGCAGCCGGTCGGCCACTCCGCCATGGTCAATTTCATCGGTCGGATGCCGGACCGCAGGGCAGTGCTCGGCCTGCCGGGGGCGCACTGGCACGACTACGGCAAGGAACCGCGCCCGGGCAGGAAGCTCGGGCACTGCACGGTCGTAGCCGCCACGGCCGCGGAACGCGACAGGCTCCTGGCGAGGCTCGGCCGCCACACGCATTCCCGGGCCTGAGGCTCCCCGAACGGGCGTCACGTCCGGCCAATACTGTGATGGACCGCTTTATTGCGCGGGGGGACCCCTCCCGTATAGTACCGTCCCGGCCAGATTATGTACCTCGAACACTTCCAGCTCACCGACCTGCCGTTCCGCCTCAGCCCGGACCCGGCCTTCCTGTACCTGAGCCAGGTCCATGCCCGCGCGAAGGCGTACATGGAATCGACCATCTGGTTCGCGGACGGCTTCGTGGTGATCACCGGCGAAATCGGCTCGGGCAAGACGACGCTGATCGAGAGCTTCCTCAAGGAGCTCGAAGAGGACGTCGTCGTCGCACAGCTCAACCAGACGCAGATCTCGCCGATCGAGTTCCTGCAGACCATGCTGGTCCAGTTCGGCTACAGCCCGTTCAGGATGCGCAAGGCGGAAATCCTCGCGACACTCAACCAGTTCCTGATCGAGCAGTACGCGAAGGGACGCAAGGTGCTCCTGATCGTGGACGAGGCGCAGAACCTGAGCAACAAGGTGCTCGAAGAGATCCGCCTGCTCTCGGGCGTGGAGACGACGCGCGAGAAAGTATTGCACATCATCCTGGCCGGCCAGCCGGAGCTGAGCGACAAGATCGACTCGCCCGAACTCGTGCAGCTCAAGCAGCGCGTGAGGCTGCGCTTCCACCTGACCGCCCTGAGCGACCAGGACTCCGTCGAGTACATTCGTCACCGCCTGCGGGTCGCGGGCGCGGGCGAGCGCGAGCTCTTCGAACCCGACACCTTCCCGATCATCCATCGCTACACGGGCGGGACGCCGCGGCTCATGAACACGCTGTGCGACACAGCCCTGCTCGTGGCCTTCGCGCAGGATCGGACATCCGTGTCGGCGGACGTGCTCAAGGCCGCGATCGGCGAGCTGCAGTGGGTCGAATTCGTTGCGCGCACGTTCACCCACCTGCCGAATCCGATGGAGGACACCGCCCCGCAGGAACTGCCGCCGGTCGGCCGGCTGGTCCTCTCGCTCAAGGGCGCGGTCGTGACTGAACTGCTGCTCGTGCCCGGTCGTTGCGTGGTCGGCCGGACGCCCGACAACGACCTGCAGGTCGACAGCAAGTACGTGAGCCGGCACCACGCCCAGGTGATCACGACCGTCGAAGGCAGCCTCATCGAGGACCTGAACAGCACGAACGGGATCTTCGTACACGGCCGGCGCGTCCGCCGTCATCGCCTGCAGGAAGGCGACACCGTGACGCTCGGCATGCACCAGATCACCTACCATCGCAAGGACCTACCGGTCGTGTCGACCGGCACGCTCGATGCGCCTGCCCAGCAGGGGCCTGAAGCGGACGACGACGCGGACGACGACGACGAGGAAAACGCGGGGGTCGAGGGCGGGCGCGAGGGCTGATCGTTCAGTCGTCGATCGAGCGCGGATCGTACTCGGTCTGGCTCGCGCGGTAATCGCGCCGCCGCATCCAGAGCACGAGTCCCACGGTCAATGCCAGCACGCCGGCCGCGAGCAGCCAGCCCCGCGGGGCCCGCTCCACCACGATAGCCGCGGCGAGCAGGCCCGTGCCGCCGGCCGCCCAGGCGTAGGGAATCGCTTCATACAACGGGCGTGGAATCCACATGGGTATCCCCGCGACGCGCGCGTGCGTCAGGCCGTCCCCCCGACGGTGAGCCCGTCGACGCGCAGGGTGGGTTGCCCGAC
>JAGOXN010000072.1 GCA_018059685.1 Steroidobacteraceae bacterium
GCCGCAGGCAACACGGTGCGGGCACTCCTGTAGTCGCGAACCCAGGTGAAATGTCCACGCACCGCGATCAGGACGTAAATGACGAACAGGCCCGCCGTCGCCTGCAGTCCCTGCGTCCAGTACAGCGCGGCCGCGACGGAGTCGATGACGATCCAGTACAGCCAGTTCTCGAGCACCTTGCGGGTCACCATCCACGTCGCCAGCACGCTCGAGGCGGCGACCAGGGTGTCGACATAGGGCTGCGCCGAGCCGTAGCGCGCGGCCGGTCGACCGACGACCATGGTCAGGATTGCCACCAGTGCGAGCGCCCACAGGTGCCGTGACAGCGGCCAGCGCGAGATCGGGAGCACCGAGCCCTCCGCGCCCCCGCGCCGCCAGGCGACCCAGCCGTATCCGGCCATCGCGACGTAGAACGCCTGCAGCGCCGACTGCATGGGCAGCCCGGCCCGCATGAACAGGACGAGGTAGATCGCGGAACTCGCAATCGCGCAGGCCCAGCACCACGGGTTCTGCCGCACGGCGAGCAGCAGGTAGGCGAGCGCGAGCGCGACGGCAATGCCTTCTGCGATCGTCACTGCTCCGCCGGCGCCGGGTCGCCGCCGAGGACTTTCAGGACGAACACGGCTCGATCGCCGCCTGCGAACGTCGTCCGGGTCTCGGCCGCGAGCGCGGCGAAGACCGCGGCATGCTCGCCCGCGACCTGCGTACTCATCGCGTTCGTGGCGACGTCGAGTCCTGCGTGGCGGTTCAGGCGTTCGATGAAGTCCTTGATGGGTGGCACGTAGTCCGCGTTCAGCGGATACAGGCTGATGTCGACGGCAATGCGCATTCCGGTACCTCCATACGCGTCATCGGATTCGTCAGGGATCCGGTTGGACCTGCTTGCCTGCGGGACGCCGTGAATCCGTCCCTGGAGACTCCGCGCGCGACGTCGTGTCGCGCGACGGCCCGCCGGCAAGCACGTCCAACCGGATCCCTAACGAATCCTCCATTCGATTGTTACGCCCAACTGGCGCGGATCGCCACGCTGTACATACAGGCGATCTGCGAAATCAGGCGGCTCGAGACCGAAGTAGAACCCGCGAACGGCGAATTCCTCGTCGAATACGTTGCGGCCCCAGGCATAGGCGGACCAGCGCCGGGCCTCGAACCCGGCCCTCAGGTTGACGAGGGTGTACGGTTCCGAGCGCTGGTCGTGGCTCGCGTCGAAATAGAACGCATCGCTGCCGAACACGTCGGCGCGCGCCATCCAGCCGCGCGGTGAACTCCAGTCCGCCGACAGCGAATACTGGTATCCGGGCGCATGAGCCTGCTCGCGGCCGTCGAGGTCGCGGTCGCCGTAGCGATAATCGACATACCTGGACTCGAGCAGCCCGAGGGTCGCATCGAGCACCAGCGACGGGTGCACCCGCCAGCCGAGCGTCGCTTCCAGGCCGTAATTCCTGCCACTCGCGGCGTTGTCGGTGTAGAAGACATAGGACAGCGGGTCGCCCGGGTCCACCTGGAACGAGGTCGCCACCTGCTGCGACTCGCGCCACATGTGGAAGAGCGCCAGCGATACCTCGATCGTGCCGTCGCCACTCGCTGCCCGCAGGCCGGTTTCCAGATTCCACAGGTACTCGGGAGCGAACTCCCGCCGCTCGTCCGGCACCAGTGCGCCAATGTTGAATCCGCCCGCCTTGTAGCCGCGACTCGCGGTCGCGTACCACGCGGATCTCCCGCCGAAATCGCCCGTCAGCGACAGGTGACCACCGGTCATCGCGTCGTCCGGCGAGAACTCCGCACCGTCGCTGTCCGCGTATTCCGCGGCGCGCGCCTCCACGCGCAGCCCGGCGGACAGCACGAGCCCGTCCCGCACCCGCCATTCGCCCTGCCCGTACGCGGCCAGATTCGTCGCCTCGTAACGACTGTCGAGGATTGGGCGCAGCAGTTCGCCCGCGAACTCGTCGCGCTGCAGTCCGTCCTCCTCGAGCCGCAGCACGTAGACTCCGGCAACCCAGCCGAGGCCGTCTTCGCGCGCCGTCGTGGTACCGGCAAGGCGCAGGTCCTGGCTCAGCGTGCGCCGCTCGCGCGCGTAGCGCGAGTAATAGTCGTATGGCGCGAATTCGCCCCAGTACGCGTCGTTCGCCCAGTCGCCGTCGAAGCTGTACACGATCTCGGAGCGGGCTGCGGCCGTCGCGCTCCGCAGGGTGAACGAACCGAGGTCGCCGGTCACACCAACCGTCGCACCGTCGGATGCCTGTGCGTCGCGGCCGGGCCGGTCCGAGCGGGTCTCGAGTGAATTGTCGAGCGCGAATGCGTCGTAGCCGTTGTCGAGATCCGCGTGCAGCACCGCAAGGTCGACCTGCCAACCCGGAACCGGCTCGAAGTGCAGCTTGCCGCGCAGCGTGACCTCGTCGCGTCCGTTGGTGTCGTCCCGGCCGAGGAAGACGTTGTGGCGGAATCCGTCGCTCGTGGTCTTCTGCGCCACCGCGCGCCAGGCCGCCGCACCGGAGGCTCCCAGCGCCCCTCCGGCGACGAGGCCGGCACCGAACAGCGCGTCGTCGCCCGCAGTCAACTCGGTGCGCAACTCGCCCTCGGGCCGTGGATCGCGAGTCTTGACCTTGATGAGGCCAGCCAATGCGTTCGCGCCGAAGGTCGTTCCCTGCGGGCCGCGGAGCACCTCGATCTGCTCGACGTCGATCGACGTCGCCGGCATGCCGACACCACTGAAATCGATGTCGTCGATGAGGAAGCCGATGGACGGGTTCGGGGCTCCCTGGTACTGCTCCAGTTCCCCGATGCCGCGGATCTGGAAAAAGCGTGGCCGGGAGGTTCCGCCCGCCCAGTTGAGGTTGGGCACGAGCCCCATTACGTCGGCGAAATGCTGCAGGCCCGCGGCCTGGAGCACCGCGCCGTCGAGCACGGTGACGCTCGCCGGCATGTCGCGGAGGAGCGCCGGCAGGAGCGACGCCGTCACGACGATCTCTTCGAGCGCGGCCGCATCCTGCGCGCCGGCCAGCCCACCCCAGAGGCACGGCACGAGGCATGAGCCCACGATGGTCGCGGCCCGCCCGAGGCCACCGCGGGCCGATGTTGACGACCAGGAAACGAGCGATTCGGAGGCCATGACACCTGCTCCCTACGCCGGTACTAACCGGATCAGGTTCGATGGGTTCACCGGTGTGCGGCTGGTGCCGCGGCCGGTATCTCAGGCCCTCGAGGCCACCCCTGGGTGACGCGGATTATAGCTGCGCCGTCGTGGCGGCGACATCGCCGATATTGACGTCCGGCGCCTGCTCAGGACTAATGCCCATCCCTTCCCGGATCCGGTGCCCCTTTCATGGCCGAGCGCAAGTGCCGCCTGTTCCTCGTCGACACGTTCACGCGCGAGCGCTTCTGTGGCAATCCCGCGGTGGTGGTGCTCGACGCGGAGTCACTGACGGAGCAGGAGATGGGGCGCATCGCCCGCGAGGTGGGCAGCATCGAATCGGCGTTCGTGATTGCGTCCGACTCTCCCGACACCGACGTCGACCTCCGGTTCTTCTCGCCCCGGCGCGAGGTGGAGTTCCTCGGCCACGCCACGATCGCCGCGCATTACGTCCGTGCGATCGCGGACGGCATTCCGCGCGGCAAGGTCCGGCAGAAGTCGGGCAGCGCCGTCGTGGAGGTCGCGGTGAGCGGACACGCTCCGGCGCTGCGGGTAGCCATCCACCAGAGCCCGGCGACGTTCGGGCCGCTGGTGCCGGACGAGCGTCGTGGCCTGGTGCTCGACGCCCTCGGCATCAGTTCCGCCAGCCTGCATCCCGCGTGCCCGATGCAGGTCATGAGCAAGGCGAATTCGCGCCTGCTGATCGGCCTGCAGTCGCCCGAGACGCTCGAATCGCTGCAGCCGCGCATGGACGCGCTCATGTCCTTGACGCCACACGTCGGTGCCGACGGCTTCTTCGTCTTCGCATTGTCATCCGATGGCGATGCGCCGAGCACCGAGGCCCGCATGTTCCGCCCGGTCATCGGCGTGCCGGAGGATCCGGTGAGCGGCAACGCGCACGGCATGCTCGGGGTCTATCTTCTGCACCACGGGCTGTTGTCCGCGGGCGACGGTCAGGCAAGGTTCGTGGGCCACCAGGGCCGGTTCGTCGATCGTCCCGGCACGGTCGAGGTCACCGTCACCGCATCGGGCAAGCGCGCTACCGAAGTGGCCGTCGCGGGCGATGCCGTGATCGTGCTCCAGTCCGAGATCAGTCTCTGACGGCGACGTTACCTGCCGCGCCGCGCACGGGCTTCAGCCTCGACGCAGCGCGCTCACCCGCGCCGACCCCGCGCAGCACCAGGCGGCGGCTCACGTAGGACGGTATGTCCGCGTCGTGGTGCGTCGCGACGATCACCTGGGTGCCCCGTTCCGCAGCCGTGTCGAGGAGTCGCTTCGCCCGCGCGGTCGAGCGCCGGTCGAGTCCGTCGAACGGTTCGTCGAGCAGGATGAGCCGGCGCGGGCGGACCAGGGCGCGAGCAAGCAATGCAAGCCGCAGTTGCCCGTAGGACAGTTCGCGCGCCTTGCGTCGACCGAGCCGCCGGAGTCCAACACGCGCGATCCACCTGCGCGCCACCGCAAGCTCCGCGGCTCGCACTGGCTCGTTGAGCCCGATGCTCGAGTGCAGGCCGGAAACGACGATCTCGTCCACCGTGCATGCCGTCGCCGCATAGGTCGCCTGCAGTTCCGCGGACACGAGGCCGGTCTCGACCTTCCAGTCCTCGATCGGGCTGCCGGACGGCAGCGTCCGTCGCAGGATTCGCCCGCCGCTCGCCGGCGCAAGGTCGCCATAAAGCAGAGCCATCAGCGTCGACTTGCCGGAACCATTCGCCCCGACCACGCACCAGTGCTCGCCGTCGCGCACGACCCAGTCGAGGTGCTCGAGGATGCGCCGGCCCTCGCGATGTACCGAAACGTTGTCGAGCATGATGAACGGCTCGCCGGGCCCCGCGCCCGCATCACGCCTGGCGCCCGCACCGCGGATCACATTGCGCGCCGGATCCTTGACTGCGGCGCTGCGCGCGGGTCGCAGCGGAGCCGCCGAGAGCAACCTTCCGTGCTCCAGCCGGGCGACGTGCGTGAACGCGAGCGGTCGGTCCGGCGCGCGATGCGTGCTGAGTACCCAGGCCGTACCGGCACGCCCGAGGCGCCGGAGCTGGACGAGCACGGCATCGCGCGAACCAGCATCGAGACCATTCAGAACCTCGTCGAGCAGCAGCACATCGGGCTGGGACACGAGCGCGCGGGCCAGCAACACCCGCCGGCGCTGGCCCTGCGACAGGCTCAGGAAATGGCGTTGGGCCCGGCCAGCGAGCCCGACCTGCTCGAGCGCTCGTCGTACCGATCTTCGATGCGCGGCAGTCGACGCATCGAGCGGGATCTCGGTGTCGAACAGTCCGGTTGCGACCGTCTCGGCCACGGTCGCATTCCACCCGCGACGCTCGTAGCGGTCCTGTTGCTCGGGGCCGAGGTAGGCGATGCGACCTCGCGCCATGAGCGGCTGGTCCTGCCACTCACCGTCGACGAGGTAGCGACGTCGCTCGCGACCCGTCGGTGTCGGCCATATTTCCCCACGCAGCAGGCGCAGGAGCAGCGTCTTGCCTGCACCGTTCGCGCCGAGCAGCAGCCAGTTCTCGCCGGCCCGCAGATTGAATGCAACGTCGCGCAGCACCCAGCGACCGCGCAGACGGACACTGGCGTCTTCCAGCGAGATCTGCTCGAGGCGCGGACCCGCGCGGGCGGCACGCTGCCGCCTCATCCTCCGCGCCAGAGATAACGGTCACCGCTGCGCGTCACGCACCCGTCCTCCTCCAGCTTGATCACGTGCGCGAGCAGCGACAGGCGCGCAAACTCGTGCAGCGACGACGGCACGTCGTCGTACACGTCCGGCAGGAGTTCGTCGATCGTCGCGGTCGTGCGGCTGCGGACCGCGCGCACGACCTTGGTCTCGCGCGCCAGGCGATGCTCGACCACGCGGTCGATTTCCCCGATCGCATCCGGGATGACGGCGCCGTGCCCCGGGGCGATGGCCTGCAGCGGCCGCCTGCGCAAGGCGCCCAGGGACTCGAGGTACTGCCGCATCGAGCCGTCCGGCGGAATGATCACGACAGTCGACCCGCTCATCAGGTGGTCGCCCGTGAACAGCAGTCCGTTGCCCTCCGCGAGGAAGCACACGTGGTTCGACGCGTGTCCGGGGGTGTGGATGGCAATCAGCGCGATACCGGCGACGTCGATGTGTTCGCCCTCGGCAAGACCCGCGTCTGGCGCGTACGTCTCGTCCTGGTACCGGTCGACGGGCGGCGGCAGTCCGTACACCCTTGCACCCGTGAGTCGGCGCAGGCTCGCCGCGGCGGGCGAATGGTCGGGATGTGAATGCGTGCACAGGATCCGATCGATCGTCCCGCCGGTCGCGGCGAGGATGCGTTCGACGTGGGCGGCGTCCTCCGGTCCGGGATCAATCACGACGCTCCTGTCGGTGCCGAGCACGTAGGTATTGGTTCCCGGACCGGTCAGCGGGCCCGGGTTCGGTGCAACGATGCGCCAGATGGCCTCGTGCAGCCGGCTCACGGTCGCGGTCGTGCACGGCGCCAGCAGGCTGGGCCGCGGATTCACGAAGCGGGTCCGCCCACGGTGATGATCACCTTGCCCCGGGCTCGGCCCTGCTCGAGGTAGCGGATTGCGGCCGGGACCTCCTGCAGCGGATAGGTCCGGTCGATCACGGGAGTCACCTTGCCACTGCTCATCAGCCGCACCATGACCTCCAGGTCGGCGGCGTTGATCTCTGCCATGAGGCTCACGAAGTCCTGGCTCACGAACGGCGAGTACAGCAGGGCTTTCACGGGGCCGACCAGCGGTCCGATCCAGCGACCGTCATCGGGCCCACCGCCACCGATCAGGACGTAGATACCCTGGGGGCTCATGACGCGGCGGAACTCCGACAGCGGGCGGGTGCCCACGTTGTCGAGGATCAGGTCGTAGCGCTGCTCCCCCCGTGTCACGTCTTCGAGCGTGTAGTCGACGACGTGGTCCGCGCCCAGCGAGCGGACCAGGTCGACGTTCCGCGTACTGCACACGCCGGTGACCTCCGCGCCATACGACTTGGCGATCTGGACCGCGAACGTGCCCACGCCGCCCGAAGCGCCGTTGATCAGGACCTTCTGCCCCGCGCGGATGCGCCCCTTGTCGCGCAGTCCCTGCAGGGCCGTCAGCGCTGCCACCGGCACGGCCGCCGCCTGCTCGAAAGAGAGTGCGGCCGGCTTGCGGACGATCTTCGCTGCGGACGCACGAACGTACTCGGCAAAGGCTCCACCGCCGGTGCCGAACACCGCGTCGCCCGGCTTGAACGTCGTGACGTTCCTGCCCACGGCGACGACCTCGCCGGCCATGTCGGCGCCAAGTCGCGCGGAGCTGGGCTCGAGGAGCCCTGTCCCCAGCACGCGCATGACGTATGGCGTGCCTCGCATGTAGTGCCAGTCGAGCGGATTGGCGGCCGCCGCGCGCACCTTGACCAGGACCTGATGATCCTCGGGAAGCAGCTGGTCGACCGCCTCGAGGCGCAGCACGTCGGCGGTGCCGTACTCGTGATACACGACGGCTCGCATCTTCTCGCCGCTGGTACGGGGTGGCGTGGCCGCGGGTCGCGTGAACCAGAAGGCGGCGATGGCCACGGCCAGCACGAGGAGAATGATCCGCGTCGATTTCTTCCTGAAGAACCCGTGCCTGCGTTGCGGTGGAGAGGTCAAGTGAAGGCTCCGGTTGCGCTCCGCGTGGGTGTCGTACCTGTCCGGTCGTCACGATTCATCCGCGGTCCGCACGGTGGAGTGTACGCCCCGGGGCCCTGCGGACGTCGCCGGGACGAGACACCGACGAGCGACGGCCGATCTCAGCCCAGACAGAAGACGCCGAGCTTGTTACCGTCAAGATCGCGGAAAAAACCAGCGTAGAAACCCTCCCTGCGCAGGCCCGCCGGGCCTTCGTCGGTGCCGCCGAGTTCGAGGGCCTTCCTGTACACGCGGTCGACCTTGGCGCGCGAATCAACGCTCAGCGCCACCATGACCCCGTTGCCGGCCGTTGCGGCCTTGGTGTCGTAGGGAGTCACGATGGCCAGGGTCGGTTTGTCCGGCGAGTCGCCATAGGAAAAACCGCGACCGTAGTCCATCAGGCGTCTGGCGCCAATCTCCGCGAGGAGCGCGTCGTAGAAGGCCGCGGCGCGCGGCAAATCGTTGGTCCCGAGGGTCACGTACCCGATCATCTGGAATGCTCCTCCTGGTTGAATGAACTGTCGACGCACCCTGCTCCGTCGGTCTCCCTGCCTCGCGCATGCAGACGTGTACTGCATCGCAGGCGCGGGCCCCGGTCGGCCTGGACTGACGGAGGGTCCTCGAGCAGGAGGCTATCCCAATCCATGAGCACAGCGCAGCGCCTCGGCGTCGCGCCCGATGGACGCGACCGCGGCCCGCTTGCCGTCCTTCCAGTAGCTGACCAGGCAGTCGCAGGCAGCGATGTCGCCATCGATCACGATCGCATCCCAGGACGGCGCATGGCCGACGTAGCGGATGGTGACGTCGTAGTGGGCACTCCAGAAGAACGGTGCGTCCTCGAAGCGACTGCGCGCGCCAAGCATGTTCCCCGCCACTACCTGGCCTTGCCGTTCCGCCACCACCCAGTGCTCGACGCGGTTCGTGCGGCCACTGCCTGCCTCGCGCCAGCGCGCCACGTCGCCTGCGGCGAAGATACCGGGCACGCTGGTCTCCAGATGCTCGTCGACCAGGATGCCGTGATCGACGGAGATGCCCGCCGCTTCGGCGAGCGCCACGCGTGGCCGTACGCCGACGCCGATGACCACCAGGTCCGCGCCGAGTTCGCTGCCATTGTCGAGCCGCACCGTGAGCGGCCCGATGGCCGCGAGCGACCGGCCCATGTGGAAGGTCACCCCGTGGCGCTCGTGCAGTCCACGGATGAAGGCGCCGAGATCGGGACCGAGTACCTTCCCGAGCGGCCGCTCGTCCAGGGAGACCACGTGTACCTCGAGCCCGCGGGCGCGCAGCGCGGCTGCCGTTTCCAGCCCGATGAAGCCCGAGCCCAGCACCACCGCGGACTTCGCGGCCCCGGCCCGCTCGATGATGGCACGGCTGTCTGCGAGCGAGCGCAGCGTGAAGACATGGGGCCGATCGGCGCCGGGAATCGGCAGACGTACCGGTTCCGCTCCCGTTGCGAGCAACAGGCGGTCGAACGGGACGACTTGACCATCCGCGGTGGTGACGGATCGCGCCGCCGCATCGATCCGCGTCACGGTTGTCCGCAGCCGCAGGTCGATGCCGTTGTCCGCGTAGAACTCCACGGGCCGCAACGGAATCCACTCTTCAGGGGCATTGCCCGCCAGGTAATCTTTCGACAGGTTGGGACGGTCACAGGGCGCGTCGGCATCCTCGCTCAGCAGGGTCAGTCGCCCCTTGTATCCGCGGCGGCGCAGCATCTCGGCGCAGGCGAAGCCCGCAGCCCCGCCGCCAACGACGACGATGTCCTGCGGCTGGCCGGCTGCCGCCTTGATCGGTTGAGCGGCGGATGTCATCGGGTCGCGGACCACGATCCGCTCACCCTCGCGCTCGACACGCCAGCACGACAGCGGATCGAAGGCGGGCGCACCGAGCGCCTCGCCGGTGCGCAGGGAAAAGCAGGCGTGGTGCCAGGGGCAGCGCACCGTGTCGCCGACCACGATGCCCTCCGCCAGCGGGCCGCCGTAATGCGTGCACGCTGCGTCGACCGCCAGCACCTCGTCGCCGACGCGGGCGAGCAGCACCGCCTTGCTTCCTACGTGTCCTCGCAGCATCGGTTCGTCGCCGAAATCGGCGAGCGTGACGCCGTGGCCCAGATCGGGGCCGGCACCTTCAACGGGATGTGACGTCATCGTGGCTGCCCTCCGCGGATCTTGTCATGAACAGGGGGTTGCCCCACCCACACAGCCGGATCCCTGGCGCAAGGATACGGTCGAACGCGGTCCGCTGACGATCCCGGACGATTCGACCTCGTCCCACGGGTTCTCACCTGTCGCCGGAGAGTCCCTGCGCGCTGCCCATCGCCAGCACGGCGGCGACAATCCGGTCGCAACGGGCACCATCGAAGGCAAAGGCTTCGCCGAGCGCGGCATCCGCTTCCTGCGCCAGGCTTTCACGCAGCAGGCTCCGGGCACGGAAGTACCTGGTTCGCACGGTTGCCTCCGGAATCTCCAACGCCTGCGCCACCTCCTCCACGCTCAGCTCCTCGATCGCCCGCAGCACGAAGACCGTGCGGAACCC
>JAGOXN010000382.1 GCA_018059685.1 Steroidobacteraceae bacterium
GAACCGCATCGTGCCTCGCCATGGATCTTGGAATCTTTGTCCTGCGAAGTATCCGCGATCCCGGCGGATCGTGGTAGCTTCGCCATTCCGGGCCGTCCCGACCGGGCCCCGGATCCCCGCCCATGGCCGCTCCCCCTCACGATCACATACGCATCCGCGGCGCGCGCCAGAACAACCTGCGCGCGCTCGATCTCGACATCCCGCTGCGCAAGCTGGTGGTGGTGACCGGTGTCTCGGGCTCGGGCAAGTCCTCGCTCGTCTTCGACACGGTTTACGCCGAAGGCCAGCGCCGCTACGTGGAGACCTTTTCCCCGTATGCACGGCAGTTCCTGGACCGCATGGACAAGCCCCGGGTGGACCGTATCGAGGGCATACCGCCCGCCATCGCCATCGACCAGACCAACCCGGTGCGCACGTCCCGCTCGACCGTCGGGACGATGACGGAGCTGAACGATCACCTGAAGCTCCTTTACGCACGAGCGGCCCGTCTGCATTGCCGCGGTTGCGGTCGACCCGTGCGGCGCGACACGCCGGAGAGCATCTTCCACGACCTCAGGATGCGCGCGGCGCCAGCCGGAGATCCCCGCCTGATCGTGACCTTTCCGGTCACGGTGCCGAAGAATTTCTCCGAGCCCGAGATCCGTGCGCTTCTCGGTCAGCAGGGGTATACGCGGGTCCACGCACGCGGCCAGGGACAGCTCGAGGTAGTGCAGGACCGGTTGCGCGCGGGGGCCGACGCGAGCCGGGTGCTCGAGGCGCTCGAAGCGGCGCTGCGCATCGGGCGCGGGCGCCTCAGCGTGCATGTCGAAGGTTCGGCCGACGGTGCTGCGCCATGGCGCTATTCGTCCGATCTGCACTGTGCCGACTGCGACATCCATTACCGGGATCCGTCGCCGAGCTTCTTCTCGTTCAATTCGCCGCTCGGCGCCTGCGAGACCTGTCGCGGCTTCGGGCGCGTGATCGGTGTCGACTACGCGCTCGTGGTCCCGGACGAGTCGAAGACCCTGCGCGGTGGCGCCGTGCGGCCCTGGCAGACGGAGTCCTATCGCGAGAGCCAGGATGATCTGGTCCGTTTCGCGCGCAGGCGTGGCGTGCCGCTCGATACGCCCTGGCGCGATCTCACCGAGGACCAGCGTCGCTGGGTCATCGACGGCGAGGGTCCCTGGGAGCGCAAGGTGTGGTACGGCGCCCGCCGGTTCTTCCAGTGGCTCGAGAGCAGGAGCTACCGGATGCACATCCGCGTGCTGCTGTCGAAATACCGCAGCTATACGCCTTGCGGGGACTGCGGCGGAGCGCGCCTGAAGCGCGAGGCGCTGCTGTGGCGTCTCGGTCCGGGCGAAGGCGATGCGCAAGCACCGAGCATCCACGACCTGATGCTGCGCCCGATCGAGCGCTGCCGTGATTTCTTCGCCGGGCTCGTGCTGCCGGCGCCGCTCGACGAGGCGGCGGATCTGCTGCTCGCGGAGATCCGTTCGCGGCTCGGGTTCCTCGTGCGCGTCGGCCTCGGCTATCTCACGCTCGACCGGCAGTCGCGCACTCTGTCGGGCGGCGAAGTGCAGCGCATCAACCTGACGACGGCGCTCGGGACGTCCCTCACCAACACGCTCTTCGTGCTCGACGAGCCGTCGGTCGGCCTGCACCCGCGCGACATGCGCCGCGTCATCGACGTCATGCAGCGCCTGCGCGACAACGGCAATTCACTGCTTGTCGTGGAGCACGACCCGCAGATCATGCTGACGGCGGATCGCATCCTCGACCTCGGGCCCGGGCCCGGCGAGCGTGGCGGCCGGGTAGTCTTCGAAGGTACGCCGGCCGAACTCGCGGCCCACGGCGACACGCTCACCGCGGAGTACCTCGCAGGGCGCAGGGATCCGGTCGTCCACGCACGCCGCCGCGGACCGTCCGCCGAGGGTGCACCGGAACTCGTCGTGCGGGGTGCGCGCGAGCACAACCTGCAGGACCTCGACGTCACCATCCCGCTCGGCCGCCTGGTGTGCGTCACGGGTGTCTCGGGGTCCGGGAAATCGACGCTCGTCCAGGACGTGCTGCATGCGGCCTTGCTGCGCGCGAAGGGACGTCCCACCAGCAGGCCCGGAGTACACCGTTCCCTCGAGGGAGCGGAGCACGTGGGTGACGTCGTGATGGTCGACCAGAGTGCGATCGGTCGCACCACACGCTCGAATCCCGCGAGTTACGTCGGGGCATTCGACGCGATCCGCAAGCGCTTTGCTGCCGAGGCGGTTGCGATCGAGCGCGGCTACACGGTCGGGACGTTCAGCTTCAACTCCGGCAACGGACGCTGTCCGACCTGTGCCGGCAACGGCTTCGAGCGCGTGGAGATGCAGTTCCTGTCCGACGTCTATCTGCGTTGCCCGGACTGCGACGGCCGGCGTTATCGGCCGGAGATCCTGGACGTGAAGATGGTGCGCGGCCCGGGCGCTGGCAAGAGTATTGCCGACGTGCTCGAGATGACAGTTTCGGAGGCTGCTGCGTATTTCATCGATGACGTCGAGCTCACTGCATGCCTCGAGCCGCTCGTGGCGGTGGGTCTCGATTACCTGCGGCTCGGCCAGCCCGTCCCGACCCTCTCCGGCGGCGAGGCGCAGCGCCTGAAGCTCGCCGGCCACTTGCAGGGGACGGCAAAGGGGACATTCTGCTTTTCGCGATCAGGGGCAGCGCGTTCTTCGAGGTCCCTGCGACGCGAAAAGCAGAATGTCCCCTTTGCCGAAAAGCAGAATGTCCCCTGTTCCGTCCCCTCCCTGTTCCTGTTCGATGAGCCGACGACGGGGCTGCACTTCGACGACGTGGCGAAGCTGCTCGCCGCGTTCGACCGCCTGCTCGACGCCGGTCATTCGCTGATGGTGGTCGAGCACAATCTCGACGTGATCCGTGCGGCCGACTGGATCATCGATCTCGGGCCGGAGGGTGGCGAGGCGGGCGGCAGGCTCGTGATCGCTGGCACGCCAGCGGACGTCGCGAACTGCGAGTACTCGCACACCGGCCGGGCGTTGCGCGACTTCGAGGCGGAACGCCGCCGTGTCCTCGACGCGGGGCGTGCCCTGCTGCCGCCGCCACCCGCTTCGGCGCCCGGCCTCGAGGACCGGGCG
>JAGOXN010000383.1 GCA_018059685.1 Steroidobacteraceae bacterium
GCGATTTCCTGTACCAGCTGCCGGACGAGCTGATCGCCCGCTACCCTGCGCCGCGACGCGTCGACAGCCGGTTGCTACACCTCGACGGACGCACCGGCGCGATCACGGACCGGCGATTCCCGGACTTGCCGTCCCTGTTGCGCCGCGGGGACCTGCTGGTCGTGAATGACACGCGCGTCGTGCCGGCGCGTATCCGCGGCCGCAAGGCGAGCGGCGGTCGAGTCGAGATCCTACTCGAGCGCGTCCTCGGCGAGCGTCGTGTGCTCGTGCAGCTGCGTTCGAGCAAAGCGCCGTCGCCGGGGTCCGTCATTCGCCTGGCCGGCGACGCAGTTGCCACGGTCGTCGGACGAGCGGGCGGGTTCTGGGAGCTCGTGTTCACCGAGGATCCGGCCGGAGTGTTCGAAGCGCACGGCGAGATGCCATTGCCGCCGTATCTGTCCCGGCCGGTGGAAGACCTCGACCGCGAGCGGTACCAGACCGTCTACGCTCGTGAACCGGGCGCAGTCGCCGCGCCGACCGCCGGCCTGCACTTCGACGCGGGCCTCCTCGACGCCTGCCGTGGCGCCGGGGCGTCCCTTGCACGAGTCACGCTGCACGTGGGCGCTGGAACGTTCCAGCCCTTGCGCGTCGATGACGTCCACGAGCACCGCATGCACGCCGAGTCGCTCGAGGTCGGCGAGGCGACTTGCGCGCAGGTGGACGCGTGTCGCCGGGGCGGCGGCCGCGTGGTCGCAGTCGGCACGACCACGGTGCGGGCGCTCGAGACGGCTGCGGCGGGCGGGCAACTCGCGCCGTTCCGCGGCGACACGCGCCTGTTCATCACGCCGGGATTCAAGTTCCGCGTCGTCGATGCGCTGGTCACCAATTTCCACCTCCCCGAGTCGACGCTCCTGATGCTCGTCTGTGCGTTCGCCGGTCGCGCGGCCGTGTTGAACGCCTATCGGCATGCGGCAGCGGAGCGATATCGCTTCTTCAGCTACGGAGATGCCATGTTCGTCGAGCCGGACCCGGGGGCGCTCGAGTCGCGGTCGGCGCCATGAGATTCGAGCTCATTGCAACGGATGGACTGGCGAGGCGGGGCCGGCTGCAGCTGCCGAGGGGCACGGTCGAGACCCCTGTATTCATGCCGGTTGGCACGTACGGCACGGTCAAGGCGATGACGCCGGAGGAACTCACGGGCCTCGGTGCGCAGATCGTGCTCGGCAACACGTTCCACCTGATGCTGCGGCCCGGCATGGAGGTGATCCAGGCTCACGGCGGCCTGCATGGTTTCATGCACTGGCGGGGGCCGATCCTCACGGATTCCGGCGGCTTCCAGGTCTTCAGCCTCGCGGACCTGCGCAAGGTGACGGAAGAGGGCGTGCATTTCCGGTCACCGGTGAACGGCGATCCCGTGTTCCTGAGTCCCGAGATCTCGATGGAGATGCAAGCCGCGCTCGATGCCGACGTCGTGATGGCGTTCGATGAGTGCCCGCCTCACCCCGCGACCGAGCACGAAGCTCGCGCGTCCATGGAACTGTCGATGCGCTGGGCACGGCGCAGTCGCGACGCGTTCGACCGGCTCGGCAATCCGAATGCACTGTTCGGCATCGTGCAGGGCGGGACGCATCTCGCGCTGCGACGCGAATCGATCGAGGTCCTGGGTTCGATCGGCTTCGACGGCTACGCGGTGGGCGGACTCGCCGTGGGCGAGACAGCCGACGAGCGCAACGCCGTGCTCGCAGCGCTCGAACCGCAGTTGCCCGTGGGGCAGCCCCGCTATCTGATGGGCGTGGGCACGCCGGCCGACATCGTGCGGGCCGTGGCACTCGGCATCGACATGTTCGACTGCGTCATGCCGACGCGCAACGCGCGCAACGGTCACCTGTTTACGAGCGTCGGCGTCGTCAGGATCCGCAATGCCGCGCACCAGTCGGACACGGAGCCCCTCGACGCGGCCTGCTCGTGCTACACCTGCCGGAACTACTCGCGCGCCTACCTGAGGCACCTCGATCGCTGCAACGAGATCCTCGGCGCGCGCCTCAACAGCATCCACAACCTGCACTATTACATGCGCCTCATGGCCAGGATTCGCGCCGCCGTCGAATCGGACGACTTCCGCCGCTTCGCGGCCGCCTTCCTCGCCGGCCCTGAAGCCGCGGCGACCCCGGCCGGCAGCCCGCCCGACGCTCGGGTATAATTCCGCGCCTTTTTCAGGGGCCCCATCCGGGGCCCGTTACAGGAGTTTCCTTGATGGACTGGTTCATCTCGAGCGCCTGGGCGCAGGCCGCAGGGGCGCCACAATCGAACGCGTTCGTGCAGCTGCTGCCCCTGATCCTGATCTTCGTCGTGTTCTATTTCCTGCTGATCCGCCCGCAGGCCAAGCGCGCCAAGGAGCACAAGGCCATGGTCGCGGCCCTCGCGGTCGGTGACGAGGTCGTCACGAGCGGCGGCATCCTCGGCAGGGTCACCGAGATGGGCGACCAGTTCCTGGCAGTAGAGATCGCCGACGGCGTGCGCATCAAGGTTCAGCGTCATACGATCAGCAGCGTCCTGCCCAAGGGCACGCTCAAGAGCGCCTGAGCCCGAGGGGACGCGGAATGCACACCTACCCGGCCTGGAAGATCTGGCTGGTCGGCATCGTCATGCTGGCGGCGCTGCTGCTCGCCCTGCCGAACGTGTTCGGCGAGGCGCCGGCGCTGCAGCTGTCGCGCAACGACCGCGCGGCATTCACCGAGGAAGGGCAGGCGGCGGTGACTGCCATCCTGGCGGGCAAGAGCGTTTCAGCCGAGGCGGCCTATGTCGAGGGTGACCGGTTCGTCCTGCGCTTCCCGACCGTCGAGAAGCAACTGGCCGCACGAGACGCCATACAGCAGGCGGCGCCGCGCGAATACCTGATCGCCCTGTCGCAGGTGTCGCGCGTGCCGGCATGGATGAGGGCGCTCGGCCTCAGGCCCATGAGCCTCGGCCTCGACCTGCGTGGCGGCGTGTATTTCCTGTACGAGGTCGACGTGGCGGGAGCGGTGAAGCAGTTGCTCGCGAGCATGGAGCGCGACTACCGCACCCTGCTCCGGGACCAGCGCATCCCCTTCGCCGGCGTGCAGGCCGAGGGCGCCGACGCCGTGCG